>NZ_JBVINN010000027.1:0-122991 GCF_055579305.1 Kitasatospora sp. NPDC032757
CATGGCGACGACGAACCGGCCGGTGTCGACCGGGAGGTGTGACAGGGCCTGCTCGATCCGCGACTGCGCGTTCCCGTCGACCGAGGGATCCCGGACCCACACACCCGGTTGCCCGCTCCCGAACTCCGACAACGGACGGGCCTGCGGCAGATCCCAGCTGAATGGCAGCTCTTCGTCCCCGCTGAGGACCTTCCACAGGTCGTGGCGCAGGTCGGCGGCGCCGATCCTCCCGTCGCCGGCGCCTGTGATCGGGTCGACGAGCCGCTCGGTCAGGCCGTCAACGAGCCGCCAGACGGCCTCCGGTCCCTGACCGTCGATCTCCGTGACGGTGGAGTGGTACGGGAGCGTGAGCTCCAGGACCTCGATCATGCCCCGGTAGCGTCCGAGGTCGATGGGCGCCTGACCGGAGAGGTGTTCGTCGGTGAGCGCCCGGGTGCTGTCCCAGAGCTCCTCGAACGCCTGGTCCGGTGCGTTCTGCGGCTCGGCGATACCGGCCTCCGGCGGTCCGAGCCGGCGGAGGTGGGCGAACTGCGAGCCGCTCCAGTCACCGACCGTCATCGAATCGCCCGGATCGGCGAAGAGTGCCTGGTCGCGGAAGGCACCTCCCGGCACGGGCGTGGTGGCGTCCAACCCCGGCCCGTGCGTCCCGCCGAGCCAGTGGCCGTCCGGGGTGAGCAGGCTCGCAACGGCTGCTGCGACGGCTCTGCGGTCGCCGTTCTTCCAGCCCGGCAGCCAGGAGTCCTTGTCCATGACGACGGCGAACCGGCGGTCCAGTACGGCCTGGACGAATTCGTCGTAGGTCTCGGATCGGATGGTGACCGTCAGTTTTGCCTCGTCGTCCGCGGAGCGGACGGTGAACACACTGCCCCGGTTCCCGTCCCGCTGTGGGCCGTCGATGCTGTGGCCGTCGCCGACGTACGGCCCGAGAGCGCGGCGCATGTCCTTCTCTAGGGTTTCCAGGTTGGTCGTCCGGATCTTCTCGTCGTGCTGAAGGTCGCCGTTGAGCGCCTCCGGATTGAGGGAGACGAAGGTGAGGTTGTTGGCGCCGGTGGTGAACAACGGCGTCTCGATGTCGGCGTCTCCGCCCAGATAGAGCAGGGTGTCGCCGTTGGCTCCTGTGCCGTCGTGGACCATGCGGTTGAGTTGCAGCAGCATGCGGGCGCGCTTCGGGTACTCGAAGCCGACCAGCCACTTGCCGAGTTCGCGTCGGTCGACCCAGTCGGGGACCCGACCGAGCTCGTGCTCCAGGGCGTGCGGTTGCGCACCGTCGTCGAACAGGAACTTCACGGTCTCCGGTCGGAGGCCGTGCGAGACCGCTCGGGTGCGTGCGGCGTGGTTCTCGTTCTCACCGAAGCTCACCGCGCCGTCGATCGGCGCGTGGACCTGGTCGGCGGACACCACCTGGTAGTCGGCCGCAAGCGGCGCGGGCTGCTTGTCCGTCGACGGCAGGTGGGAGCTGAACTCCTGCCAGTGGCCGGGGCCGGCGACCACTCTGATCCGGCCGGAGGCGTCGACGCCGACCTGATCGGCCACGATGAGAGCGCCGCGGTGCGTGGCGCCGTTCGGGGCGAACACGACCTTGCCGGTGGCGGCGAGGGCGTCGGTGGACAGGCCGTACTTGGCTGCCAGGATGTCGACGACCTCCTGGACGTACTTCGCGTGGTCGGTGGCGAGCCGGCAGGCGACGAAGCGGATCGGCGTGACGCCGTCCCAGCGGTCGGCCCGGTGCTCCCGGTACAGCCGCTCGGCGAGCTCCGGCGCCGTGTGCGGCGGTCCGCTTGGGCCAATCTCCATGGCGACGACGAAGTGGTCCTCGTCGGCCGGGAAACGGGCGAGTGACTCCTCGACCCGGAGACGGGCCTCCCGCGGCATGCTGGGGTGCGGGATCCACAGATCGGGGTGCCCGGAGGTGCGAGCGGCGGCCGGGGCGGGACTGCTCAGAACGGATTCGATCGAGGAGACGAGGTCGGTGGCACCGGCGGGGGTCTCGTCGGGCGTCGGCCGGGTGAGCGCGCTGTGGTCGGTGTGCTCCGTGCTTCCGGTCGGCTCCGTGACGGTGTCCCGTTCGGTGGCGTCGGCTCGTCCTGGCCCGCGCTCCTCGTGCGCGAAGGTGTCCTCGTGGGCCCGCTCGTGGGCGCGCCAGTGGGCCGGGTCCAGGTTCCTCGGGCCCCACAGTTCCCGGTACCTGTCGAAGAAATCGGCCCCGTACTCGCGCTTGAAGGAGGCGATCAGCTCCTCGCCGAGCGAGTGCGCGGCCGCGAGGTCCTCGTAGCCGTCGGCGGCATCGCGCAGGGCGGGCAGGATGTCCGCCTCGAAGGCCACCCGCTCGTCCAACTCCTCCGTGAGGAGTCGCTGTTCCTCGCGCCACCGGTCGGCCTTCGCGGCCGCTCCGGGACCGGTCAGGTCGGCGGGCCCGGTGAAAACCTCGTCGAAGGCCTTGGTGACGCGGTCGGCATGGCCCTCCCGGACCCGGTCGGCCCCGTGGTCGGACAGGGTGCCGTTGCGCCAGGTGGCGTGCCGGGCCGTGCCGGCCGCGTCCTTGAGCACCGCGGCGCGGGCGGCCTCGTAGGAGAGCCGGTCGTGCAGCCGCGCGGTGTCGGTGAGGTCGCTGAGGTCGACCGTGCGGCGGGACAGGTCGAAGTGCTCGGTGACCCGCCGGTCCAGTGCGGCCGCCAGGTCACGGGTGACGGCGCCGCGCGCCTGCTGGACGTGCTGCTCGGTGACACCGAGGGCTTCGGCCAGTCCGGTGTCCAACCGGGCGCGGCCACCGCCCTCGGGCCAGGTCGAGACGGCGTTCAGCGCGGCGTCCACACCCTGGCGGATCGCCGCCTCGCGGGCCGCCTGGATCGCGAACTCGCGGGGCAGGCGTGCGGCGTGGTCGGTCAGCGCCCGCTCGAAGAGGTCCACGGCCTCGCGCCGCTCGCGGAACGCGGCCGTGGCGGAGTGCGTCGAACCGGCGAAGTCCTCGAAGTCCTCGGACAGCCGGTCGCGCAGCGAGTCCCCGATCAGGGTGAGGCTCTCGGCGGAGAGCTCGGGTCGCCCGGTCACACCGAGCGACGCCAGCAG
The DNA here is from genome assembly GCF_055579305.1 of Kitasatospora sp. NPDC032757. Lineage (NCBI taxonomy): Bacteria > Bacillati > Actinomycetota > Actinomycetes > Kitasatosporales > Streptomycetaceae > Kitasatospora > Kitasatospora sp. NPDC032757. The sequence goes on from NZ_JBVINN010000027.1 coordinate 3,067, forward strand.
CTCGCGCTCGGCGGGGTCGGCCCGGTCGAACCAGGAGGCCTCCGCCTCGGTCGTCAGGTGTGTGGCCCGGTCGAGGGCGCGCTCGTAGTCGGCACGCAGGTCCAGGTCGGCGCCGAGCCGGCCGGTCAGCCGGTCCAGGGCCTGCTGGGCCTGGGCATTGCGGGCATCGGTGAGGTCCTCGGCCCTGGTGTAGAGCTGGGCGACGGCTTCCTCGGCCCGTTCGCGGAACCGACCCGACATCTCGGTGCGGATGAGGTGCAGGGTGGCGGGCGGCAGGTCGGCGGGCCCGGTCCCGGGCTCACGGGCGACGCCGTCCTCCAGCGCGTGTGGCGGGGCGCTCCATTCCGTCACCGTCCGCTCGAAGCGCTGCATCGCCACCCGCACCGCCGCCTCGCGGACGGCGGCGACCCGCGCCACCCCGTCGAGGTCGGCGAGGATCTGTTCGCGGGACGCCGGGCGGGCGGCCAGCTGCTCGTACATCAGGTTGCGGGCGCGCTGCTGGACGGCGACGGGCAGGCCGGGGCCGGCCGCCTCGGGGAAGTGGAGGGATCCTTCGGCGAAGGTGCGGCGCAGGAGTTCCTCGGCCTGCTGGTCCCGGGGATGGCCGGTGGCTGGGTCCGGCGGTGGGTTCTCGGCCGCGTCGGCCAGCTTGGCGTCGTAGGCGTTCTGGAGGTCGCGCTGGGCCTGCCGCCACTCGTCGTGGCGCGGATCGTCCGGACGGGCACCACCGTGCTCGGGTGCAGGGGTGTAGTGGTAGGCGTGGCCGGACGCGGTGTGCGTGGGCGTCGGCGTGTGCGTGGGCAGCGGGGGGTGCGGGTCGTCCGGCGCACCGGTGGGTGGATCGGACGCGTGGGGCTGCGTCGGCGCGGGCTGATGGCCCGGCTGGTCCTGGTGGCCGCTCGGCGCCGCGTCGTCGGCCGTCGGGGCGCCGGGTTGCTCGGCGGGAGCATCGGGATCGTGACCGGTCCTCGAATCGGAGGTCGGTACCGTGGCCGGGGCCGGGACCTCCCCGGCGCCGTCCGCCGGGCCGTGTGCCGTCGGGACGGGCGAGCCGGCCGGGTTGTCGGGGCGGGTGGCCGGCCCGTGCGGCTGGGCCGGGGTCGTGGACGGCCGGTGCTCGGCCGTTGACGTGCTGGTGCCCGCTGCGGTGACCGTCGGGGCGGTGGTGTCCCGCCCGACAGTGGTCTGGTTCCCGGGCGCCGCGGGCTGCTGCGGTTGCCGCTCGGAGGCGACCGTCGACACCTTGCGGGGTGCCTCGGGGGCTCCGTGGTCACCCGGTTTCGGCGACGACGAGGAGGCGTGCGACGATGCGTCCGACGGAGGGGTTGTGGAGGACCGTTCCTGCGGGTCGGTGCCTCCGGTGGTGCGCACCGACGCCGCCGCCGGGGCCGTGCCGGGGGCGGACCGGGAGTCGGCCCGGGGAGCCCCGGACGGCTTGTCGCCGCCGACGGTGGCGGGCCGGCCGGTCCCCTCGCCGTGGGGGTGGGCCGAGGGCGCCGCTGCGGGCGCGTGCTGCGGCCGCGGCACCGGGAGCGGCGAGGAGATGCCGGTGAGGTTGGCCGCCATGGAGGCCAGGGTCAGGGGGTGGAGCGGCCCGTAGTGCTTGCTGTCGGCGTTCATTCCGGCCGGGTCGGCGAGCCGTTCGTGCACCCAGGTCTTGTACCGCTCGCCCAGCGGTTGGCCCGCCAGGCGTCCCATGTGGCCGAGGAAGCCCATGCCGACTCCGGAGGCGAAGGTCTCCCAGGTCACCGAGAAGGTGTGGTCGGGGCCGAAGCTGAGGTTGTAGAACCCCTCGGTGAGCAGGTTCTGCGTACCGCCGTGCAGGTAGCCGCCGAGGGCGTAGCCCAGCTTGAACACCATCGTGTCCCCGCCCGCGCGGCCCATCAGACCGGGCACCTGCCGGACGAGTTCGTTGACGGCTCCGCCGTGCAGCCCGGAGGATCCGAGCGCCTCCCCCAGCGCCTTGCCCAGGGCCTCGTGCCCGGCCGCGCCCTGGCCGCCGCCCTCCGCCATGGCGCGGCCGAAGTCCCGGCCGAGTGCCCTGGCCTCCTCCTTGCCGAGCAGGCCACCGAGGTGTTTCTCGAACACCGCGCCCATGTCACGCGAGAACCGGCCGACGGCGTCCGCGCGGAGTTCGCGCAGGCCACCTGCGAAGCCGTTGCCGAACTCGTCGGCGTACTTGCCGATGGTCCGGCCCAGTTCGTCGCCGAACGCCCTCGCCGCGTCCTTGCCGAGCCACTTCTCGCCGGCGCCGGCCCCGTGCGACGCCGCGCTCTCCAGCGCGGACGACACCTCGCGGGCGGCGCGCTCCGCGCCGCTGCCCGCGGCGCGGCCGGCGGCACCGCCCGCCCCGCGGGCGGCCTCGTTCGCGGCCGCGTGCTCGGCCGCCCGGGCGGCGTTCCCGGCGGCCGCCTCCGCGGTGCGCGTCGCGCTGTTCCCGGCGGTCCGCGCGGCGTCCCGACCCAGGGCGTTGAGGCCGTCCTTGCGGGCGATCGCGAGACCGTCCTTGGCCAGCCCGTTCGAGACGTGCGCGAGGCCGTTGCCGAGCTCCCGGCCGCCCGACTTGCCGAGGCTCTTGCCGACCGTGTTCCGGAAGAGCCGGCCCAGCCCGCTGCCGAGCAGGGCGAGCGGCCCGCCGATCAGGCCGTTGAGCGCGCCGAACCTCACTGCCTGGAGGGTGGCCTCGTTGTCCCACGTGTCCTTGTGACCCTTGTTGATCTGGATCCTCTGGATGATCCCGTCCATCACGATGCCACCCATGATGCTGATGAAGGTGTGCATCGCGATCCGGTCCAGCAGCCAGGCGAGGATCTTGCGGATGGCCCCCTCCGCGACGAGCCGCGCCGCCACGATCGTGCCGAGCGAGGCACCGCCGGTGAACGGCGACGCGGCGATCGCCCAGGCGATCTCGGCCGCCAGCTGGACCAGCTGGGCGATGGTCATCCACTTGGCGTACTCGACCTGATTGGCCGTTTCGTGTGCTGTCTTGCCGAGGTCAGCGGCCTGCTTGCCGGCCAGTTCGAGGTAGTTGTCGCCGCCGCCGTAGCCGACCAGCTGCCCGGTCGTCTGTTTGAACGCGTCGGCCGCCTCGCCGGAGAACTTCTGGTCGCAGACGCCGACCATCAGCCGGACGTAGTCCGCCAGTTGCGGCATGTCCCGGGCCACGGCCAGGTAGTCGTCGCCGGCCGCGCGCAGCTTGTCCTCGTCGGCCTCCGGCCACGCCATGCCGGTCAGGCCGTGGAAGAGTCTGGCGAGGCCTTCCGGGATGATGATCGACATGGCGGGACGTGCTCCTGGTGGCGGGTGGCGGATCGGGGGGGAGCGGCCCCGGGGGCGGCCGGGGCCCGTCGAGCGGGCCCCTGCCGGGCCCGCCGGGGTCCGGCGTCAGGCGATGCCGGTCAGGTCGTCGTCGGTCTTGGTGAACAGGTCGCTGCTCTCCGTGCCGGAGGTGGTGACCTTCTTCACGGCCGCGCGGACCTGGGCGAGCAGGTCGGTGAGGTTCTTGGTCGGCCCGTCGACGGTCGCGTGGTAGTGGTTGCCGATCTCGTCGTGGCCGCCCGAATCCCTGTTGTACTTGCTGATCTGGTCGACGTGGACCTCCAGCGTGCCGAGCAGCGCCGTCATCGAGCCGAACTTGTCGAAGGCCGTCTTCAAGTCCGCGAGCGCGGTGAACTCAGCCACGGAACTCCTCCTGGCGGGTGTGGCGGTGCGGATCCGTCGGGAGGCCCGGGCGCATGGCCTGGAGCGGTGCCAGCAGCTCGTCGAGCTCGGTGCCGCCGGTCATCGAGGTGCGCAGCATCTCGCCGAGGCCCTCGAAGGAGCGCATCGACTCCAGCACCTTGGCGCCCATGTCGGCCCGGGCCCGGTTCAGCACGTCGGTCAGGACGTCGGCCAGCTGGGCCGGGGCCATCGAGCGGTAGGCGGTCGTGTGGAACGTGAGCGACACGACCTGGCCCTGAGCCCCGAGGACGGCGGTGACCAGCCGGTCCTTCGAGGTCACCGAGACGGTGGTTTCCTGGAGCTCCTTCGTGGTTTCGGCCAGCTCGGCCTGCTGCTCGCGCAGCGTCGCCATGGCCTGCTCGATCTGTTCGGCGAACGGGGAGACCGCCATCGACACACCTCTCGGTCACGTGGGGCACGCGTGCCCGGTCCCGCGGGTCGGGCCGGGCGCGCGTCGTTTCAGGACTTCCGTGGGATTCAGGGTTTCCCTGGGGAGGAACGGCCGGGGCACCGGGGCGCGTTCAGCGTCCGATCACCCCGTCGACGGCACCGCTCTCGGTGCCCCAGACCTCCTCCTCCTCGGCCAGCCAGGTGGTGCGCTGCCGCTCCTGGCCGTTCTGCGGTCCGCCGGCGCCCGCCCCACCTCCTGGCGGCATCATCGGCGGCATGCCGGTTCCGCCGGTGGTCGAGATGGACCGGCCCATCAGCTGGGCCTCCTCCTCGGCGAGGGCCGCCGCGGCGGTCCGCTGACCGGCCACGGTGCGCTGTGCGAGGGCAGCCTTCTCGGCGGCCATCAGGGCGGCTTGGTCCTTGGGGGAGTTGACCATGCCGCCGTGGGTCAGGGCGTTGCCGTTGTAGTAGCTGCCGGACACCGTCAGCGGCACGCTGGTGGCGCCGTCCTTCGACGCCGACGACAGGCCGGGGAGCCCACCGGACCCGGTCCTGACGCCGACCGTGCCAGGCCAGTCGTCGGTGAGCCCGGTGCCGACGGGATCGGGCCAGCGGATACCGCCCACCGACGGTCCTGGGATGAGGCCGGTCCCGCCGCCCGTCCCGCCCGGCGAGAGGATCTGGTTCAGGACGTGCTCCTCGTCGGCGAGCAGCTGGTCCTGACTGCTGATCGGCGTGCCGTTGGCGTCGACGATCCGGCCGTCCTTGTCGATCGAGGACTTGTTCCCGGCGTACACCGGATTGCCCCGGGCGTCCCGGACGGGCTTGCCGTCCGGGCCGATGACCATGCCGTCGCCGTTGATCGTGGACCCCTTCGGCACCGTGAAGGGGCCGTTGCCGGCGGGGACGGTGATCGGGGGCGGGCCGAACACGGTGCCCTTGGGGACGACGAGCGGTTTGCCGTCCGGGCCGAGTACCGGTTTGCCGTCCGGGCCGATCACCTGGCCCTTGCTGTTGATCGTCGAGCCGGGGGGAGCGGTCAGCGGTTTGCCGTCGGGGCCGAGCAGCTGCTTGCCGTTGGAGTCGAGCAGCGGGAGCTTCGTTCCGGCGGTGCCTCCGGGGACGGGGGTCGGGGTGAGCGGCACGTTCTTCGGCGGCGGTGGCGGTGGCGGGGTGCTGGTGTGGTTCGGCGGCGGCGGGGCGGTGAGGTCCTGCTTCTTGTCACCGCCCCCGTCCCCGCCGTCCTTGCCGCCGTCGGTGCCGTCCTTCCCCCCGGATCCGTCGCCGCCGCCCGTTCCCGGAGGTGGGGTCATGGCGCCCGGGGAGGGCGTCTGCGTCGTGATCTTGACGTTCACGGCCGTGGCGACGTCGTGGAAGGCATCGGTCAGCGCCCTCGTGACGGCGGCCGCCGGTACGTCGAGATCCTTCTCCACCCACGAGATCCAGATCTGCTTGGCGGTCTGTTCCACGGCGTGCCGGAAGGCCTCCGATTTGACGTCGAGCCCGCTGGCCGTGACCTGGAAGTTCTTCTTGTCGCCCGAGACCGTCGCGATGGTGGGGTTTGCGAGCTTCATGAGGCCGCCCCTGAGGCAGCTCACGGGCGACGCCACGGGTCCGAAGGGGTATATCTTGTGGTTGCCCCAGGTCTGGCGGGCGGTGAGGAGGTCCTGGTACCCCTTCTTCAGGGCGAGCATGGCCTTCACGAGCGGGACGGACGGCTGGCCGTGCACCGTCATCGACACTTCGAGACGGAGCAGGGCCTCCTCGATGCTGGTCAGATAGGACTTCAGCTGCCCAGCGGCACTCCCCTGGAAGTCGCTGTCCGGAACGTCCAGGGTGTCCGCCCACTTGTGGACGCTGCTCCGCATCTCGGTGATGAACGCGTCCAGGTTGGTGGCCAGGTAGAGCCCCGCCTCGATACTGCCGACGCTGGTGGCGGCGTTCTGGCCGCCGGCCACGAGCGGCTTCAGCACGAGGTCGGCCCGACCGCAGAACTGGTCCCACTTGTTGCTGGGATCGTCGAACCCGGGCTTGCCGTCGCCGTTGCCCTTCCAGTTCGCGTTGAAGGCCACGTAGACGACGTACGAGTTGTCCGGGGGCATGAGACTGAGGTTGACGTCATGGGCGCTCGACGGCGAATCCGTGCTGCAGTAGATGTCGCCCTTGATCCAGTCGTCGGCGACGGCGAGGTCCGCGACGCTGTCCCGGGTCACGCCGAGCGTGTCCCCGAACGACTTGAGCGCGTCCTCCCACGGATGACTCGGGGTGGCTTGCTCGGACACTCGACTCACACTCCCACGGGACGATGGACAGAACTCGGTACGACCCGGGGCCCGGCGGTGGGCCGGGCCCCGGGCGGCCTCATGCGGGCTTCGGCCCGGGCGGGGCCACCTGCGGCGGCCCGGGCGGACCCACCTGCGGCGGCCCTGGCGGCTGCGGCGGGCTGAGGATCGCGAACATCTCGGCGACGGTGAGCGTGTGCTCCCCGGCGTCGTGGAACTTCACCTTGGCCATCTCCAGGCCGACCACGATGTTGTCCAGCGAGGTGCCGATGGCCTGCAGCTGCGCGTTGATCGCCGCGGTGTAGGCCTGGAAGCCCTTCTGCATGTCGGTGTTGGCCGAAAGGCCGGCCGCACCCAGCAGTTTGATGTATCCGTCGGCGCCGCCGTCGATCCCGGCTCCCTCGCCACCGGCGGCGAAGTTCTGGAGCATCTTGATCAGGTTCTGGTGCGGCCAGTCCTTGGGCGGTGGCGGGAACGGCGACGCGCTGCCGTTGACCCAGGCCGACCAGTCGCGGACCTGTCCCTCGAGCGTGGTGATGCTGTCGTCGTCGGTCCGGAACTCCTTGGCCATGAGTACTCCGCTCAGAAGCCCGCGGCGGCGGCCCGGTCGGCGTACCGCATGGTCTGGTTCATCTCTTCGAGGGCCATCGCGCCCTTGTGGATGTCGTCGTGCATCTGCTGGGAATTGGCGTCCACCACGTCGAAGAACGTCCTGAAGGCCTCGTGGTACTGACCGGAGGTGGTGTCCAGGACCCTGAGCTGGGAGACGAGGTTCCCCAGGTTGTCCTGCATGGTCTTGGCGGCGTTCAGCAGCTCCTGGAACGCCTCGTCGATGGACTCGTGCCTGAGCTGGATGTCGGAGGGGCCGGGCATGAACTCTTCCTCTCTGCGGGTCTGGAACCGGTCAGTGCTGGTTGAGGGCGTTGTAGACGCCGTCGGAGGCGCCCCAGTTGCCGCCTGCCACGTGGGCGTCCTCCTCGGCCTTGTTCAGGACCTCGCGGGCCCGCCCCAGGTTCGAGGTGAGGTGGTCGAAGGCCTGCATGACCTTCTTGTAGCGGTCGACCCAGTCGTTGACGTTCGCCTGGAACTTCGTGCTGGCGCCGGAGACGTAGTTGGCGGCGATCTCCATGTTGATCCGCTCGACCGTCTGGCCCGAGGTGATCATCGCGGAGATCTGTCCCTCCAGACTTTGCAGCGCGGTCATGATCGCCTGGTCCTGCACACTGAGTGTGCCGGGCGCGGGAGTGCTCATCGGAGTTCCTCTCTAGCGGGTTATCTGTGTCAACGGGCCTGCGAAGTGCCTCGGTTCAGCCCGGGCAGCCGCTCGTTCCGGGCTGCGGTCCGACGACCTGTCGGGTCAGCGCGGCCGGGTCCAGAACCGGCCCGGTGGGCAACAGCGCCAGAAGGGCCTGCGGGAGGGGTTGGGCCGGTGCTCCGCCGTATCCGAGCTGCTGGCGGCCGGCGGCCGGCAGTGGGTACTTCACGCCGTTGTCCGTCACCAGGTATTCCGACGAGCCGGTGTCGGCGCCGGAAAGCGCCCGGACCAGCGCACCGGAACCGGGTCGTACCGCGATCCGGTCGGCGGCCGCGCAGCCCGGGGCGACCCCGGGCTGGCTCTCCGGCAGCCGGCCGCCGAGGGAACCGGCGTCCAGCAGGGAGACGTCGGTGACCGGGGAGACGCCGGTGCCCGGGCGGACGACCGCGCAGACCGCCTGGCCGCGGCCCGGTTCCACCAGCACCGGCCGCTCGGTGGGCAGCCCGCCGGGCAGGCCGGGCCCGGGGGCGGTGTGGGCAGCGAGGTCGTCGGCGCCGATCGAGGCCGGCGCATCGGCCTCGCTGGCATAGGCCTCGCGCTGGGTCCGCCGGTCGGCGCGGAGCAGGTCGTACTGAAGCGGGGTCAGCGGGGTGAGGCCCGCCGCCGTCAGGACGTGGTGGCCGCCGGAGGGGTCGGTGAAGAGCTGCCCGACCCGGGTGGGCCGCGCGGACAGGGCGGGTCCTGGTCCGCCCCGCCCGGGGATGTCCGGAGCGGCGAGGTCCGGTCCGGCCGGGAGGGTGCCGAGCAGTGCCTCGGTCACCGGGTAGGGGGTGGCGGTGACGGTGGTCCGGGTGAGGGACTGCAGGGCCCCGTTCTGCCGGTCGACCCGGAGCCGGCGGCCCTGCCAGAGCAGGTGCACGGCGCCGTCGGGGGTGCTGACCAGGACGGCCTGGTCGGCGCCCAGGGCGGTGCCCTGCCGGGCCGGGGCCACGGTGAGGACCAGCTGGGGCGTGGCGGCGGTGGCCGGCGGGACGGCGGCCTGCCGGGTGCCGCAGGCCAGCCAGCCGTCCCGGGCCAGCCGGTCCGGCCCGGGCAGCGCGTCCGGTGCACCGGTCAGACCCACGGCCGGGCCGCGTTCGGCGCTGCGCACCGCGGCCTCGGGGACCTCCCGGACCGTCAGTTGCTCCCCGGCCAGGAGCCTGGCACTCGCCTGGTTGGTGACGGGGTGCAGCGCGCCCTCCAGGTAGAGGTAGCGCGCGCCGCTCTCCCGGACCACGACGAGCGTCCCGGGCTTGGCCCACGTGCCGTCCCCGCCCGGTTTCACCGCGCCGTAGACGGCGACCCCCAACCCGAGCAGGACGCCGATCACGAGGCCGCCGAGGGCTCCCCGGGTGGTGCGGCCGGTGGGTGTGTCGGGAGCGTCGGGCTCGGCCCGGAGCATGCCGGACGCCAGCCTGCTCATGACGAACATGTGGGCCTGTACCTGGTCGCGTCGGGACTGCATGGGTACTCTCCTTAGGTTCTCGGACCCGGTACGTGTACGGGTGGAGCTCAGCCGCTCATGGCCCGCACCGCGTGGTAGGCGCCGGACGCGATCAGCGCGAGCGGCAGCAGGGCCAGCGCCGTGAGGGTGTGCAGGACGTCCGCCAGTCGGCCCCAGTAGGGGAGGAGGCGACGGCCCGGGACGGTCCAGGCGACGACCAGCAGGGCGGCCGAGAGGGCCAACAGGGTGCCCAGCAGGGCGCCCAGGCGGGCGGTCGGCGAGACGTCGGCGGCCTGCCGGGCGAGCAGGACGGCGGCGCCGTACACGCCGGGAAGCAGGACGGCCAGGCGCTGGCGGATGCTGCCGATCGCCCGGCCGTGCAGCAGCAGGAGCAGGCTGAGTACGGCGGCCTGGGTGGGGGCGGCCCAGCCCGGGGTGAGGGCGAGCGAGGTCAGGCAGACGGCGCAGAGCACCCCGAACGCGGAGTGGAGGGCTATCAGGTAGTCGTCGGCGACCAGGCTGCGCGGCAGGACGGCGGCGGCCGGGAAGGGCTCGATGTTCTCCTGCAGCTCCTCCGCGTTGCGCGGCAGCATCGGCAGCCGCAGGCCGGACAGCCGGAAGGCCAGGGACGGGACGAACGAGCCGACCAGGACCGCCACCACCGCGAGCACTGCGGCGAGCTGCTCGGGCGTCAGGCCGGCCAGGACCAGCACGCCGGCCGACACGCCGAACCCGCCGACCAGCATCAGCCCCAGGAACAGCGGCGCGGCGCCGCCGACCGCGGCCAGTGCCAGCACCGCCGCGCCGGCCGCTGCCGAGGACGCGGCCAGGATCCGGGCACCGAGCAGGTCATGCCCGCCCGGGCCGCCGGGCAGTAGCAGCGCCGCCAGCGCCAGGTACGGTACTGCGGCCGCCCCCAGCGCGGCGCCCGCGCCCGCGTCGGCCATTGCCCGGGAGGCGCTGCCCGCTCCGAGCAGCAACAGGAGCGCAGTGGCGGCGGACGCGGCCATCCGCGGCCCGCCCGGACCGGGCAGGGCAAGCAGCACCCAGCCGCCGGCCAGCGCCAGCAGCGCCACGGCCAGGGCCAGCCGCCGGGTGAGGTCGGGGCGCCAGCCGTCGCCGCGCTCGTTCATCCCGGTGGCCACGCCGTCGACCAGGTCGTCGAAGTGCACTGGCGGCAGCGCGTCGTGACGGGGCCGCAGGTGGAGTGCGTCACCGTCGCGCAGGTGGAGGGATTCGGCGCTCTGCTCCTCGTCCAGCGGCTCCTCGCCGAGCCGCTGGAGCACCCAGCCGCCGTGGTCCAGACCCTCCTCGGCCAGGTCGGGGCCCGCGTGGCCGAGGACGGCCGGCATCAGGTCGGCGAGCGGCACGTCGGCCGGAACGGCGAGATCGAGGACTGCCCCCGGCACGTGGAACCTCAATCGGCACAGTCCTGCCACCACACTGCTGCTCACGCCACTCCTCAGGTCCGCGGTCCGTTCGCGATGACTCTCGTCCTGTCGAACGGGTGGTGCGGCCCCGAGCGTTCAGAGGTCTGCTGAACCCGTGGCGGTCCGCGGTCCGTCAGCCAGGAGGGACGGCAGCGGCAGTGAGGAGAGCCCCGAGGTGAGTGTGGTTCTGGTCAAGCGGACGCCCCGGCGTCCGGGGCCCGAGATGCCCGACGGCGAGGTGCAGTTGCAGGAGCCGCCGAGTCTGCCGGAGAAGCAGAGCGGCATGGCGAGCGTGATCAGCATGATGCCGATGGCGCTCGGCTCGCTGTCGATGGTCTTCATGTTCCTGCACCCAGGCGGCAGCGAGGGCGGCGGAGTGCTCGGCTACGTGGCCGTCGGCATGATGGGGCTTTCCGCGGTCGGCATGCTGGTCACCCAGCTGATCCGCGGCTCCAGCGACCGCAAGCAGCTGCTGCGCGCCGAACGGCGCGACTACCTGCGCTATCTGTCCCAGATCCGCCGCCAGGTGCGGCGCTCGATCGACGGTCAGCGCCGGGCACTGGCCTGGCGGCACCCGGCACCGGACGAGCTCTGGTCGCTGGTGGGCACCACGCGGCTCTGGGAGCGGCGTTCCACGCACCCCGACTTCAGCGACGTCCGGATCGGCCTCGGCTCCCAGCGCCTGGCGACGCCGCTGGCGCCGCTGTCGACCAAGCCCGTGGAGGACCTAGAACCGCTCTGCGCGCACGCGCTGCGCCGCTTCATCCACGCCTACGGGACGGTCGCCGAGCAGCCGATGGCGATCCACCTGCGCGGCTTCGCCCGGCTGCTGCTGCAGGCCGACGACCCCGACGCCGCGCGCGCCCTGGTCCGCGCGGTGCTCGCCCAACTCGCCGTGGTGCACGGGCCGGACGAGCTGCGGACGGCGGTCGTCGCCGGGCCGGGGAGCCGCACGGAGTGGGAGTGGGCCAAGTGGCTGCCGCACGCGCTGCACCCGACCGACAGCGACGGCTCCGGCCCGGTCCGGCTGGTGGCCGGCAGCCTGGTCGAGCTGGAGCAGTTGCTCGGCGAGGAGTTCACCGGCCGACCCGGCTGGGAGCCGGACGCCGTGCCGAACCGCGACGAGCCGTTCACCGTCCTGGTGCTCGACGGCCCGGGTGCCCACTCCGGCAGCCGCGCCGCGCTCGCCGGCTACCGCAACACCGTGCTGATCGACCTCACCGGCGACCTGGAATGGCGGGCGGCCCGGACCACGCTGCGGCTGCGGATCGAAGGCGGCCGGCTGGCCATGGTCGGCGCGGACCGCAACCGCAAGGACGTCGACACCGACCTCGGCCGCCCCGACGCGCTCGGCCTGCCCGCCGCGACGAGGCTCGCCGCGCTGCTGGCGCGCTACCGGATCGCCGACACCGTGGACGTCTCCGAGCCGCTGGCCACCGACTTCGACCTGACCGCCCTGCTCGGCATCCCCGACCTGCACGCCTTGGACGTGGACGCGCTCTGGGCGCAGCGCGGCATCCCCAAGCGGCTGCGGGTGCCGCTCGGGCTGGGCCCGGACGGCCGCCCGGTGGACCTCGACCTCAAGGAGTCCGCACAGGGCGGCATGGGCCCGCACGGCATGCTGATCGGTGCCACCGGCTCCGGCAAGTCCGAGCTGCTCCGCACCCTGGTGGTGGCCCTGGCGATGACGCACTCCTCCGAGGTGCTCAACTTCGTCCTGGTGGACTTCAAGGGCGGCGCGACCTTCCTCGGCCTGGACACCCTGCCGCACACCTCTGCGGTGATCACCAACCTCGCCGACGAGGCGGCCCTGGTGGACCGGATGCGCGACGCCCTGCACGGCGAACTCGTCCGCCGCCAGGAGGTGCTGCGGGAGTCCGGTCATGCCTCGCTGCTGGAGTACGAGACCGCGCGAGCCGCAGGGATGCCGCTCCGGCCGCTGCCCACGCTCTTCCTGGTGGTCGACGAGTTCAGTGAACTGCTCGCCGCCCACCGGGACTTCATGGAGCTGTTCGTGATGATCGGGCGGCTCGGCCGCTCACTCGGCGTGCATCTGCTGCTGGCCTCGCAGCGGCTGGACGAGGGCCGGATGAGCGCGCTGGAGTCTCACCTGTCCTACCGGATCGGCCTGCGCACGTTCTCCGCGATGGAGAGCCGGGGCGTCCTCGGTGTGCCCGACGCCTACCAGCTCCCGCCCCAGCCCGGCAACGGCTTCCTGCGCAGCGACATCTCCACCCTGACCCGGTTCAAGGCCGCGTACGTCTCCGGCCCCTACCGGCCCAAGCGCCGCGCCGCCCAGCAGGCCGCCCTGGCCGGCCAGGTGGTCGCGTACGGGACCGAGTACCTGACGCCGCGCCAACGGCCGCAGGCCGTCGAGGAGCCGGTGCAGGAGGAGGCCGCCGGCACGCTGCTGGAGATCGCGGCCGACCGGCTGCGCGACGCCGGCCCGCCCGCCCACCGGGTCTGGCTGCCGCCGCTGGGCGCGCCGCCCACCCTGGACGAGCTGCTCCCGCCGCTCGTCCCGCACCCCGAGCGCGGCCTGACCACCGCCGACGCGCGGAGCCACGGCGCGCTCGGCATCCCGGTCGGCGTCATCGACCGCCCGTTCCAGCAGCTGCGCGACCTGCTCACCGCCGACCTCGCCGGTGCCGGCGGCCACGTCGGCATCGCCGGTGCCCCGCAGAGCGGAAAGAGCACCCTGCTGCGGACCCTGATCACCGGTCTCGCGCTCACCCACACCCCGCGCGAGGCGCAGTTCTACTGCCTGGACTTCGGCGGTGGCACGCTCTCCGCCCTGCGTGGCCTGCCGCACGTCGGCGGGGTCACCGGCCGGCACGACGGCGAGCGGGTGCTGCGCACCGTCGCCGAGATCAACAGCATCATCACCCGGCGGGAGAAGTACTTCGCCGAGCTGGGCATCGACTCGGTCACCTCCTTCCGCCGCCGCAAGGCCGCCGGGGAGCTGCCCGACGACCCGCACGGGGACGTCTTCCTGGTGGTCGACGGCTGGAACACGCTGCGTCAGGAGTTCAACGACCTCGTCCAGCCGCTCACCCTGATCTCCCAGCGCGGCATCAACTACGGCGTCCACCTGGTGGTGGCGACCACTCGCTGGGGCGAGATCGCCGGCGGCCTGCGCGACCAGCTGCAGACCAGGTTCGAACTGCGGCTGGGCGATTCCGTCGACTCGGTCATCAACATGCGCGCGGCGGCTAAGGTCCCCAAGGTGCCCGGCCGCGGCCTCACCGACGAGCAACTGCACTTCCTCACCGCGCTGCCCCGGATCGACGGCGCCGGCCGCGCCGACGACCTCGGCGAGGGCGTCGCCGACCTGGTCGACGCCGTCGCCGCGCACTGGACCGGCCCGCGCGCCCCCGAGGTGCGGATGCTGCCGCTCACCCTCGACGCCGGCCTGCTGCCTGCCCCCACGGGCCGGCTGCGGGTGCCGATCGGCCTGGAGGACACCGAGCTCGCGCCGCTCTGGCACGACTTCGAGGAGAGCCCGCACCTGCTGGTGGTCGGCGACAGCGAGTCGGGCAAGACCAACCTGCTCAGGCTCATGATCAACGCCATCACCACCGCGTACACGCCCTCCGAGGCGCGGATCATGCTGGTCGACTACCGCCGCGAGCTGTACGACAGCGTGCCGGAGGAGTACCGGCTGGGCTACGCCGTCGCGGTGGACATGCTCCGCCAGATCGTCGACGGCGCCTCCCGGGCGATGAAGAACCGCATCCCCTCCGCCGACATCACGCCCGCGCGGCTGAAGCTGCGCGACTGGTGGGAGGGGCCGGAGCTGTTCATCCTGGTCGACGACTACGACCTGGTCGGCACCGGATCGGGCGCCCACCCGTTCGCGGCGCTGCTCGACGACCTCGCCCAGGGCTCGGAGATCGGCCTGCACCTGGTGGTCGCCCGCGGCGCCAACGGCATCGGACGCGCCCTCGGCGACCCGCTGCTGCGCAAGCTCCAGGAGGTCAACTCGCCCTCGCTGCTGCTCTCCTGCCCGCCCTCGGAGGGCTACCTGTTCGGGAACCTCAAGCCCCGCCAGTTCCCCGCCGGCCGCGGCCTCTACATCACCCGCCGGCGCACCGTGCAGGTGCAGACCGGCCGGCTGGCCGCGGCGGAGGGTGAACCGCTGGACCCGTCCGGGCCGTAGTCCCGGCAGGCGCGTCCTCCCGGCGGCCCGGCCGGCATCCGACGACCGGGCCGTCGGGGCCCGGGCGCGCCGCCCCGCCCCGACCGGCCGCAAGCAGCCGACCGGCCGCAACCACCAGAAAGGGGGCCGGCCCATGACCCCGCCGGCATCCGGCACCGCCGAGCGGTCCACGCTCCGCGCGGTGGGCCCGCACCTCGTCATCGCCCCGCCCGAAGCGGAGGCGGCCGGACTGGCGGCGGCCCTGGATCCGGTACGGGCCGAGCCCGGCACCCTGCTGCTGCTCGCCGCGGCGGCCGACGCCGCACCCGTCCTGCTCGGGTCCCTGGACGAACTGGCCCGGACCGCCGCCGCCCGCGGCGCCGACACCCTGGTGCTGGCCGCCTCCGGACTGGCCGCGACCGGGCCGGACGGCCGCCGCCCCGCCGAACGGCTCGCCGGGCGGACGGGGCTGACGGTCGTCGCGCCGGACGCGGTGGTCTCCGTCGAGGAGGACGGCACCCTCGTGGCGCCGGGCGGCTGCTGGTGGCGGTGCCGGCCCGGAGGCGGGCCGGCCGAGGCACTCGGCGAACGCTGGCCGGCCGCCGCGACGATCACTCCGCTGCCCGGAGGCGGCTTCTGGGTGACCGCCGCCGCCCCGGACACCCGCCCGCCCGTACTCGACCGGGCTGCCGCCCCGGGCGGCACCCTCCTGCTCGTGGTCGGCGAGCCCGACGGGCGACTGCCCACCGCCGTCCAACTGGCGAACGCCACCGCCCTCCTGCTCGACACCGTCGGCGCGGACCGGCCTCTGCTCAGCCTCCCCTGGGCAGCGCCGGTCGACCTGATCGAACTCGCCGCGGTGCTGGCCTCCTCGCTCGGCCGCGAGGTGCGGGCGGCCGTCGGCCTCCCGATCGCCGACGCCACCGGCCACCGCACCGTGCACCTGGCCGCCGACGGCACGCCGGGCTGGGAGCCGTACCTCACCGAACTGTCCGCCTGCCCGGTCGGCCGGACGGTGACCGCCGTCGGCCGGCGCACCCGGCCTGGCGCCCCCCAGGACGACGGTCCGGTGCGCTATCCGGCCTTCCCCGGCTGGGAGCTGGAGCCCGTCGCGGCCGGCCTCTGGCTGCACCCGGAGGGGACGGTGGACCGCGGCCCCCGGCTGCGCCGCCCCGACCCCCGGCAGCCCGTCCTGCTCATCGGCGACGCCGGCCGGCCGGTGACCGAGGACGCCTGGGCGCAACTCGGCGGCGTGCTCGCCGGGCTTCCCCCGCTCGGTGCGGCATTCGCCGTGGCACCGGCCGGTACGGCGTTCGGTGCGACTCCGTTCGGGGCGGTGCCGCCGGGCCCGGCACCCGTCGGGCCGCCCCGGCTCGCGCTCGCGGTGGCGGGCATGCCGGACGTCGCCTCGGACGCGGTCGGGCGGTTCTGCGCGCGGATCCACGGACTCGACTGGCTTGGCCCGGAGGGCGTGGTCGGGCCGGTGGCGCCGGTGCTCGTCCCGGTCCCCGGGCCCGGGCCCGCTGCGCCCGCTGTCCCCGCTGTCCCCGCTGTCCCCGCTGCGCCCGCCGGGCCTTCGGCGCCGGCCGCGCCGCCGTTCGTGCCGGGTCCGGTGACCGGGCGGGTGTCCGAGCCGCCGGCCGGGGCCGACGACGCGACCGCCGTCCTGCCACTCCGGCCGGAGCCGGTGCAGCCGCCCGCCGCGCCTGGTGTGCCCGCCGTCCCGCCCGGGCCGGTCGCCGTGGCCACGACGTCCGGAGCGGCTACGACGACCGCTGCCACGACATCGGGAGCTGCTACGACGACCGCCGCCGCGCCGACGGCCGCGGGACCGCCGGAGCCGGGCGCCGACAGCCTCACCGCGGGTGCCGAGCCGGTGCCGGGGGCCGCTCACGAGACCCTCCCCGAGCCCGAACCGACCCCCGACCCGCAGCCCGCCCCCGAGCCCTACCCGCAGCCCGGCCCCGACCCGCAGTCGGCGGCAGAGGCCGCCGGGGCACCCGAGCCCGGCGCGAACGTGGCGGCCGCGCTCCTCCCCGAGCCCCCCACGCCCCTGCACGCCACGCCCCTGCCCGACGAGACCGGGCCCGCGACCCCGGCCGAGGACCGGGCGGCGCTGGTCGCCGCTCTCGGGCCCGCCTACCAGCGCTGGGCCAGCCGCACCGACGACGCGACGACCAGGCTGCCCGGGCTGCGCTCGGTCACGGACGACGACGACTCCCGGCCCGAGCTGGTCGCCGTCCTGCTGCACCACACCGACGCGGGCGTGCCGGCCGGCCGGGCCGAACTCACCGCGGCGGCGCGGGCGGGGACGCCGGGCCCGCCCGCCGCGTACCTGCGCTGCCTGGCCGCCGGCCTGCGCCGGCTGCCCAGCCACTACGGCGGCGTGCTGGCCTCCGCCCCGGCCGGCCGCACCGACCTGGCCGCCTACGTCCCCGGCACGGTCCTCACCGAGCCGGCCCCGGTCAGCGGGATCGCCACCGCGGGCGCCGATCTCGGCGCGGACGTCGGGATCGAGTTCGCCATCTGGTCCGTCGGCGGACGCCGTACCTCGGCCTTCGGCGAGCCGGGCGAGCAGCCGACCGTGGTGTTCGCACCGGGGAGCAGCTTCGAGGTGGTGGCCGTCGAGCCGTCGGACGCCGACGCGGGGCGCCCCGCGCGGGTGCTGCTCCACGAGGTCGGTGCCATCCGCCCCGCCCCGGAGCGCCTGCGTACCTGGCTCGGCCGGCGGGACGCCGTCGCGCCCGCCGACCGGATCCGCCCGGCCGCCCCCGACCGCTTCCGCATCGACCTGGGCGGCGTCGGCGGACCGGCCGGTGAACCTCCGGCCACCGGCGGGCCGTCGGAGGAAGGGAGGACCGGCGAGTCGTGAGGAGTGCAGGGATGTCCGAGACGGTGCGGGCGGGCTTCGAGCTCGCGGCGGTGTTCGACCACGTGGATCCGGTGACGGGCCCGGGCTTCGAGCCGGAGCACCCCCGGCTCGCGGCGGGCGCCGAGCGTGAGGCCGTCGCCCGCTACCTGAGCGCGGGGACGCCCGTGCTGCTGACCCCGATGCTGATGGACGACGTGGTGGACCAGGAGCGCCGGGGCGTGGTGCCGATGGGCTACCGCACCGACGGGCAGTGGATCTGGACCGACACGGTGACGTACTACCTCGACGAGTACGGTCTGGCGCCCGAACCGGGCCTTCTGCGGCACGTCCTGTCCCGGGTCGACGAGCCGCCGGCCATTCCGCTGCCGGAGGTGCTGGAGCGGGCGGTGGCGTTCCTGCTGACCCCGCCGGAGCCGGCGGACGCCGCCGTGTGGACCGTCGGGCAGCAGGGCTGAACCTCCACGGCCACGCCGCCCGTACCTCCCCACAGGAGTGTTGTCGAGCCGAGCGCAGGGGATGACGGTGGGCGAGCAGAATCGCGGTGCAGGGGAGCGGGCGACGCCCGGGTTTCAGCTCCCCGCGGTGAACTGGGCCGTGGCGGCCGAGGCCGAGGAGGAGACCCCCGCGCCGGACGGGGAGAAGCCGGCCGCCGCCCCGCCCGGCCCGGGCACCACCAGTCGCACCGCCGCCGGCGCCATCAGCACCGCCGGCAACAGCACCACGCTCGGTGCCACCGCGCCGGTGCCCCCGGTGCCCGGCGCGGGCGCCTCCGGGGCCGCCTCCGTGGCCGCGCCGCCCGCCGGCGGCGCGGCCACGGCGATCGCCGTCGCCTCCCCCGCCGACCCCGATACCGCGGGGGAGGCCGAAGCGGCCGGCCCGAAGCCGGGCCGGGTCTCCCGGCCGATGATCGCGGCCGCCGTCGCCGTGGGGCTGGTGCTGGTCGGCGGGTCGGTGGTGGCCACCCGGCTCGGCGGGTCAGAGCCGAACCACGGGCCGGCCCGGGCGGACGCCCCGCCCGGCTACGGCCCGGAGAACGGCGACGGCGGCAGCGGCTTCGTCCCCGGGTTCGACCAGCACGGTGCCGTCACGGGCGCCTCGGTCCCGCCCGACGCCACCCCCGGCACGCCCGCGCCCGCCGGGGAGAGCGGCTCGCCCGCGCCCGACCCGGCCGCCGGCCAGCCGGCGCCCGCTACCGGCCCCGCCGCGCCCGCCGGCGGTACCCCGGCCCCCGGCAAGGCCTCGCCCCGATCCGGCGGGGCCCCGACCGCAGCCGGCACCGCGGCGCCGCCCCCCGCGGCCGGTGGCGCGGGTGGCGGGGGCGGGGGCAGTGCCTCCGGAGGCGCCGCTTCGGGCGGCAGCGCGGCCGCCGCCCCGCCGCCGCCCGCCCAGGGGGCGGCCCCGCCCGCCGCGCAGCAGCCGGTCCCGCCGCCCGCCGCCTCCAAGGCCCCCGCTCCCGCCCCCCTGGTCGCGGTGGCCGGCCCGTACTGCAGCGCCAGCGGCACCAACTACACCCCGATCGGCTGGTGGGACCAGGGCGACATCGGCTGGAAGAAGTACTCCGGCGGCTGGAGCAGCGACGGCTGCAACGGCACGTACGTCTCGGTGCCGATGTCCGGCGATGCCAACAAGGACGACAGCAACTCCGTGGTGTGGACGTTCAACCTCGGCAACGTCAAGAGCTGCACCCTGTCCGTCTACATCCCGGGCGACAGCGACCTGAAGAAGGTCGGCGGCAAGGCGACGCTCTACACCGTGAAGAGCGGCAGCACGTCCGGCTCCTTCGTCATCAACCAGACCGCCAACCGCGGCCGTTGGGTGGACCAGACGGCGTACGCCTACCAGGGCTCGCTCACCGTCACGCTGCACACCCGCGGCGAGGACTTCGTCGGCCCCACCAAGAACAACGCCCACCACGCGGCCTCCGCGGTCAAGGCCACCTGCACCTCCTGAGCCGGCGCCGGCCACCCGGTCTGCCGCACCCACCCATCCCGGTGCCCCGCTTCGGCGGACCCAGCCGGTGAACCCACCCCGACGAAGGGAACCCCTGGCATGTCGCGCCCGGTGCTGACGGTCTGCGCGGAGCAGCGGGAGGCCGGCTCCTACCGCACGATCGGTGAAGCCCTCCAGGTCGCCCGAAGCGGGGCGGTGATCTCGGTGCGCCCCGGCCGCTACGACGAGAACCTGGTGGTCACCAAGATGGTGACCATCGCGGCCGAGGACGTCCGGGGGAGTGTGCGGATCAGCCCGCGGCGCGGCTCGGTGGTCCAGGTCCTCGCCGAGGCGGTCCAGCTGACCGGACTGGTGATCCAGGGGCAGGACGACGACCTGCCCGCCGTGGACGTGCCACAGGGCCAGCTCGCCCTCCAGGACTGCGAGGTGATCGGCAACTCCTGGACGGCCGTGCTGACCCGCCGGCAGGGTTCGCTGGCGATGCGCGGCTGCCGGGTGACCAACCCGGCCGGCGCCGGCCTGGTGGAGACCTCCGACGGCACCAGCGTCGTCGAGGACAGCGTGATCGAGCACCTGGGCACCTCCGCCCTGGTGATCGGCGAGCGGTCCAACCCCGTCGTGCGGCGCTGCGTGCTGCGCGACGCCCGCGGCAACGGCGTCTGCGCCAACGGCGAAGCCCGCGGGGTGATCGAGGACTGCGAGATCTCCGCCACCGACAAGCCCGCCGTGGCACTGGAGGAGCAGAGCACCACACGGCTGGTGCGGACGGAGGTCCGGGACAGCGCACAGGGCGTCTTCCTCGGCTCCACCGCCCGGGTGGTCCTGGAGGAGTGCACCGTCACCGCCGTGCGCGGTCACGGGTTCGTCCTCGCCAACGGCACCGACCCGCTGCTTCGCCGCTGCCGGGCGGTCCGCACCCAGGGCCACGGCCTGCACGTCGCCGGCCGCTCCCGGGGCACCTTCGAGGACTTCGAGGTCACCTCCGCCGCCCAGGCGGGCATCTTCGTCGGGGAGTCCTCCGGACCCACCCTGGTCCGGGCCGTGGTGCGCGACGGCGAGGCCGACGGCGTGGAGCTGAGCGAGGAGAGCGCCGCCGAGTTCGACCGCCTGGAGGTGCGCGACGCGGCCGGCAACGGCGTCGTCGTCCGCGAGGGCGCCAACCCGCTGCTGCGCCGGATCATCGTCTCCGGCGCGTCCGGACACGGTGTCGAGGTGGTGCGGGACGGGCGCGGCCGGCTGGAGGAGGCGACCGTGCTCGACGCGGGCAAGTCCGGCGTCCGGATCGCCGACGGCGCCAACACCTACCTCGGCGGCGGCGCCGTGCGCGGCAGCCGGGCGAGCGGGATCTCGGTCGGCGCCGACGGCATCGCCACCCTGCGCGAGGTCGAGACGGCCGACAACGAGTACGACGGCGTGAGCGTCGAGCGCGGCGGCGAGCTGACCGCGACCAGGTCACGGCTGCGGGCCAACCGCCGGCACGGCCTCCACCTGCTGCCCGGCGCCCGGGCCACCCTGACGGGGTGCCGGCTGACCGGCAACACGGTGGACGGCATCCGCTCGGAGACCACCGAGCCGGTCCGGCTCACCGACTGCGTGGTCGCCGAGAACCAGGGCGCCGGCCTGCGCCAGAGCGAGTCCAGCGAACGGCTGTCGGTCGAGAACCTGGACAGCCGCGACAACCGCACGGCGGACGCCCACGGCACCACCACCGCCGCGGCGGGAGCAGCCGGTACGGCCGACACCCCCGAAGGCGAGGGCGAGGCCTCCGGGGGCGCGGCCCCGGCCGGGCCGGACGCCGGCCCGCAGGGCCCGCAGGCCGTCCTGCGGACGCTGGTCGGCCTGGAGGGCGTCAAGGAGCAGGTCGCCACCCTGGTCAACCTGAACAAGCTGGCCAAACGCCGCGAACAGGCCGGGCTGCCGGCCCTGCCGATGAGCCGGCACCTGGTCTTCGCCGGCCCGCCCGGCACCGGCAAGACCACCGTGGCCCGGCTCTACGGCGCCATCCTGGCGGAGCTCGGCGTGCTGCGCAGCGGCCACCTGGTCGAGGTGGCCCGGGCCGACCTGGTCGCCTCGATCATCGGCGGTACGGCGCTCAAGACCACCGAGGTGGTGAAGGAGGCCCTCGGCGGGGTGCTCTTCATCGACGAGGCCTACACCCTGTCGGCGGGCTCCGGCGGGACGGGCCCCGACTTCGGCCGCGAGGCGATCGACACCCTGGTCAAACTGATGGAGGACCACCGCGACGACCTGGTGGTGATCGTGGCGGGCTACGAGGCCGAGATCCGCGCCTTCCTCGCCTCCAACCCGGGCCTCGCCTCCCGGTTCAGCCGGACCGTCGAGTTCGCGAACTACAGCGTCGACGAACTCACCACCATCGTCGAACGCGCGGCGGCCGGCCACGGCTACGAACTCGCCGACGGCACCCGCGAGGCCCTCGCCCAGAACTTCGAACGGATGCCCAGGGGCGCCGACTTCGGCAACGGCCGGGCGGCCCGCAAGGTGTTCGAGGAGATGGTCGACCGCCAGGCCTCCCGGCTCGCCGAGCTGGAGAGCATCAACAACGCCGACCTCGCCCTGCTCGTCCCGTCCGACGTCGACGAGCACGCCGCCGCCGCGGCCGCCCGCGCCACCGCGGGCACCCAGCAGCCCGAGGAGCCCGGCCTGCTCGACCGGCTGCGCGCGATGGTCGGGCTCGCTGCCGCGAAGGAACAGGTGGAGGACCTCGTCAACCTCACCCGGCAGACCCGGCGCCGGGTCGAAGCCGGGCTGCCGGCCGCCGTCATCAGCCACCACCTGGTCTTCTCCGGCCCGCCCGGCACCGGAAAGACCACGGTCGCCCGGCTCTACGGCGAGCTGCTCGCCGAACTCGGCGTGCTGCCGAGCGGCCAGCTGATCGAGACCGCCCGCGCCGACCTGGTCGGCCGCTACATCGGCCACACCGCGCAGTTGACCCGGGACGCCTTCGAACGCGCCCGCGGCGGCGTGCTCTTCATCGACGAGGCCTACACCCTGACGCCGCGCCACGGCGCCGGCGGGGACTTCGGCCAGGAGGCGGTGGACACCCTGATGAAGCTGATGGAGGACCACCGCGACGAGGTCGTCGTGATCGTGGCCGGCTACCAGGAGGAGATGCAGGGCTTCCTGGCCTCCAACCCCGGTCTGGCGTCGCGCTTCTCCCGGGAGATCACCTTCGACCACTACAGCGACGAGGAACTGCTCACCATCGTGCGGCTCCAGGCCGAGGCCGGCGGCTACCGCTGCACCCCGGAGACCCTCGCGGCGCTCGGCGTCCGGTTCGCGTCCGTCCCGCGCGACCGGAGCTTCGGGAACGGACGCTTCGCCCGGCAGGTCCTGGAGTCGATGATCACCCGCCAGGCCGGCCGACTGGCCCGGCTGGACATCGCCGACCTAGCCGAACTGAGCCTGCTGCTGCCGCAGGACATCCCGGCCGAGCGGATCGGCAGCTTCCTGTGAGGCCGGTGGCCGCAGTGCTGGCCGGGGCCCTGCTGCTGCCGGCCTGCGGCCTGCTGACGGCGGGTACGGCACTGGCCGACACGCACGGACCGTCGGCGGCACCGGGGTCACCCGGGGCGTCGGGTGCGCCGGCGGCGGGCGCACCGACAGCGGCGGGCGCACCGGCCGACGCGCTACCGGGCGTCGGCCAGCTGCGCCGCGACCCGTCCGGGCGCCCGGCCGGCTGCCTGCCGGCCTCGGCCAAGGGCACCCAGCTCACCCCCTGGCCGCAGACCTTCCTGCGGCCCGACCGGGTCTGGCCACTGAGCCAGGGCGACGGCGTCACCGTCGCGGTGCTCGGTTCCGGGGTGTCCGACGGGGCCGGCACACTCGCCGGGCGGATCGGTTACGCGGCCAAGCTGCCCGGGGCCGGCGACCCGGCCGCCGACTGCGTCGGGCACGGGACCTTCCTGACCGGCCTGATCGCCGCGGCCCGGCGTGACGGCACCGGATTCGCCGGCCTGGCCCCGCACGCCCGGATTCTCGCGGTGGGCGTCACCGACGACACCGGAGCCACCACCGCCGATCTCCTCGCCCAGGGGATCACGGCCGCGGTCGAGCGGGGCGCGCGCGTCATCGACGTGGGCGTGACCGTCCCGGCGGGCAGTGACGCGCTCGCGGCGGCGGTGCGGCAGGCCCGGAGCCGGGGCGCGCTGGTCCTCGCCCCGGTGGCCCCGGACGCGCCGCCCCCCAATCAGGGGGACGCGGCGAAGCCGCAACCGGTCTACCCGGCCGCCTATCCCGAGGTGCTGGCCGTCCGCGACCTCGCACCCGGCGGTGCGCTCCCGGAGGGCGACGCGGCAGTGGTCGGCGGCCGGGTGGATCTGGCGGCCCCCGGCGACGCGGTGATGAGCGTCGGCCCGAACCCGGGCGGCTACTACACGGGCACCGGGTCCAGCTACGCGACGGCGTTCGTGGCGGGCACCGCAGCCCTGGTGCTCGGCTACCGCCCCGGCCTGACCGCGGACCAGCTGGCACAGCGGCTGAAGGCGACCGCCTACCGGACGGCCGGCCCGGCGCCCGACCCGCAGGTCGGCCACGGCACGGTCGACCCGGTCGCGGCCGTCACCGCCCTCCTCCCGCAGGAACAGCCGTCGCCTCCCGCCGCCGCCGTCACCGCCGGTCCGGCCGCCGTGGCCATGCCGCCCGGCCGGCCGGACTCCGCCGCCCCCCACCAGGCGGTCGTCGTGGCGCTGGGCGCCATGGGTGTGATCGGCCTGGTCGCGGTGGGCGGGGTCGTCGGCCCGCGCGGCCGGGCCCGCGGCTGGCAGCCACCGAGGCCCGAGCAGGGAGCCGGGACCGGGTAGGGCGTGCGGAGCGGTCCTCCGAACGCGCGGGCATGCGGCGCGTGCGTCGCGAGGAGCCGGCGGAGCGGGTGGAGCGTGTGGAGCGGTGGGTCAGTGCCCGGCCACCGGCAGGCCCGTGGTGGTGGCCGCGGCGGCGTACGGCCTGGCAGCCGCCCACGGGACGGTCGCGGCCAGCGCGTCGCCGACCAGAGCGGCCAGTTCCAGCATCGCCGTCCCGGCCGACGCGGGCCTGCGGTCGGGGGGAACGACGACGCCCCGGCAGCGGGCGCCGAAGTGTGCGACCAGCTCGCGGGCCGGTACCGGGCGATCGGCCCCCGCCGCCGAGGGCGGGCACGGTGTGAAGACGACGGTGCCGCCGCGGACGAGTGCGCCGTGCCCCTGCGCGACCAGGCCCTCCAGCAGGGTGGACACGGCCGCCGCGTCGGCCGCCGAGGTGCTCGCGCAGATCACCAACTGGTCGGCGAGCTCGACGGCGGCCTGCCGGACGTCGTCCGCCGCGGCCGTGGCGTCACTGAGGACCAGTGGGTAGTGCGTGCCCAGCAGTCCCGCCGCGTGCCGGTAGCGGTCCGCGTCGAGGGCGGGGGCCCACGGGCCGGGACGCGTCGTCAGCACTTCGAGCCGGTCGGCCGGACGGGTGAGACCGTCCGGCCCGGGCACCGCCGCGAACACGTCGCCCACGGCCCACAGGCTCGCCGGTACGCCCTCCGGCGGACCGGCGGCACCCCGGCGGGGGCCCCGGTCCTCCAGGCCGAGGACGACCACCCGGTCCGAGCGGTGACGGGAGAGCAGGGCAGCCAGCGTGACCGGGGAACCGGTCCAGCGGTCCTCGACCGGCCGGCCGAGGACGGCGATCCGGTGGCAGCCGAGCAGCGGGGTGCGGATCCGGTCGACCAGAAGCCGTCGTGCCTCCGCGCCGCCCGCGAAGGGCAGCCGCAGCATGCGCGGCCGCTGCGGTGCCGGCGGCTGCGGTCCCGCCGCGGGCGCGAATCCGGCGAACGCGGTGGGTGGTGCCGGCGGCGACGCAGGTCCGGCCGGGGCCGGGGCCGGTACGGGGCTCGCGGACGGGGCCGGTACGGTCGGGGGCGGGTCCGCCGGAGCGGGCGGTTCCCCGGCGGCCGCGGCACGGGCGAACAACGACCGTTCGGCGGGCGGGATCAGCTGGGTTCCCAGCGTGTCGAGCGGCCGCCGGGCGACCACCGGCACGGGGACGGGCCAGTCGGCCGGCGTGTAGTCCGGATGGTCCTCCGGGCCGGGGCGTCGTACCTGGCCGGGGCTGTCGTCCGCGAACGTCATGCCGTGTCCCTCCCGGGGTGTCCGCCGTGTCGGCCCGTCCAGTCAGGAATACGGCTGTCCGCCCGTCCCGGTTCACCCGGCGGCCGGGCCGGACGCCCCCGCCGGCTGCTCCCGTCGGCCGCGCCCGGGGTGCCGGAAGCGGCGGTGAACCGCTTCAGACGGCGGGCCCGTTGAGCGGATCGGGCGCATGCGGCGCTCCCGTAGCGCTCGGAGGACCAGATGCGTACCACCACGACCCGCGCCGTCCGTACGGTCGGCCTGCTCATGGCCACCGGTCTGATCGGTCTCACCGGCGCCACCTCCGCGCACGCCGGGGACCTGGATCCGACGGAGCCGAAGCAGCCGGCCATCCCCGCCGGGAAGAACTTCGTGCTGTGTTCGTACGGCAACTACGCCTCCTACGCGGTGTTCCCGAAGCGGGGCAACATGTCCACCGCGGTCGCCGAGTCAGGGCGCTGCGTCGGTGTGTCGCTGAGCGGCCGGGGTAGTGAGACGGTCGTGATCTACGGCCGCAAGGCCGACGGCAGCAAGTTCAAGATCGGCACCGACAGCTTCGACCTCCCCGACGGCGAGCGCATCAAGACCCTCAACACCCCCGACAACGACGACTGGACGACGTTCTAGGACGGCCCCTACAGCAGGCCGGCGGGCGGCAGGGCGGCGAGCGCCCGTCCGTCCGGTTGCTGTGAGGTTGCCGGCTGTGCGGCCGGCCGCCGGAAATCCGCTGCTGGATCCGGCGGCCAATCGATACCGTTTCCCCGGGGTGTACGGCCAGTGGCCGGCACCACCGAGGAGAGTCGGCATGCGTCCCGGTTCGGGACGGGGGAGGGAGAACGATGGCGGCGGACGGACGGAGACCGGGCGACCTCGTCGCGGCCCTGGTGGGCGAGCGGGTGGAGAGCCTGCCCGGGCCGCCCGCGTTGGCGGTACCCGAGGCGCCGGCGCACGAGGTGATCGCCGTCGCCCGGCGGATCGCCCTGCGCGCGCTGCCGGCGGGGCGGCCGCGTCTGGCTCCCTTGCCCGCGCTGCTGCGGCTCGCGACGGTGCTGGTCGTCGACGAGCACCCGTCCGCGGCGGCCTGGTCGGTGGCCGACCGGGAACGGCTCGCCGAGTGGGTGGCCGTGCTGATCGAGCACCGGGGTGAGGACGGGGTCCAGGAGCTGGTCGGCGCGCTCACCAGGGGCTGAGCGGGCGCGGGGCGCGCGTTGGCGGAATGTTGGTGCACTCTTGGCGGCCCCCGGCAGCCTGGTGTCCGACCACCGGGGGGATTCCGGTCGGTCTCTGCCCTGCCCTTGCCCGACCCGAGAGGTAGCGCTTCCCCATGCCGCCCGTCACCCCGTCACAGCCGGCCACCCCGTCACAGCCGGTCACCCAGCCGCACCCGGTCACCCAGAAGCACCCCGTCACCCACCCGGTCATCCCGTCACAGCCGGGCCCCCCTCCCCAGTCCGGCACCCTGCGGCCCGCCGAGCCGTCGGCCGCTGCGGACGCCAAGGCCGCCGCCGCAGCCCGGTCCGCCGCCAAGTCCGCCGCGGCCGCCGCGCGCAAGGCCCGTCCGACCCTCGACCCGGACACCCTCGCCGAGATCCACCGCCTGCACGGCGGCTACCTGCTGCGGGCGCTGCTGCGGGTGACCGGCGGCGATCGCGGCAAGGCCGAGGACATCCTGCAGGAGACCCTGCTGCGTGCCTGGCAGAACCCCGAGGCGCTGGCGGCCGGGCCCGAGCAGAGCCGGCCCTGGCTGTTCACCGTCGCCCGGCGGATCGCCATCGACCACTACCGGATGGCCGCCGCCCGCGCCCGCGAGGTGCTCGGCGAGGAGTCGACGGACCGCCCGGTCACCGAGGACCCGTACGACCAGGTGGTCGTCGCCCGGGACGTCGACTCGGCGCTCCGGCGGCTCCAGCAGCACCACCGCGACGTGCTGGTCGAGCTGCACCTGAACGACCGGTCGGTGGCGGACGCCGCCACCCGGCTCGGCGTGCCGCCGGGCACGGTCAAGTCCCGCAACTTCTATGCGATCCGCGCCCTGCGCCCGGTCCTGGCGGCGGAGCACGGGTACGGCCCGAAGGAGGCCCGCACCGCGACGGCGGCCCCCGTGCGCCGCGGGGTGGGCGCCTGACGGCCGGGGCCGCCGGAGCCGGCTGACCAGCCGTCAGATCTGCCGGTCGGTCCGCGCGTTCAGCGCCTCCTCGATGACGGTGGCCCGTTCGCTGGTCGCGCCGGCCAGATGGCCGCAGGAGCGGAAGCGGCCGAGCGCCGAGCGCATCCGGCCGACGGCCTCCGGCTCGCGGCCGCGGGCCGCCAGGAAGGTGGCGTAGGACTGTTCGGCGAGGGCCTGCAGGTGCAGCATGCCCGCCTCCTCGCAGGTGGCCAGCAGGCGGTGCCAGGCCAGCTCGCCGGCCTCGTGCCGGCCGAGCGCCTGCAGTGCCTGCGCCTCCGTCAGCATCGACCAGAGCTGGATCGTGGAGGCCGGGAGGCCGGGCAGCAGGCCCCTGGCCTCACGGGCCTGGCGCAGCGCCCCCTCCCGGTCGCCGGCCAGCAGGCTGACCCCGGCCTGGTAGCCGAGCGCGTAGGAGAGGCGCCGGGCGTCGCCGGTCTCCTCGGCGAGCGCCAACGCCGTGGCGGCCAGCCGGGTGGCCTCGGCGGTGTCCCCCCGCAGGGCGGTGGCCAGCGCCAGGGTGGCGAGTGCCCGCAGGTGTGCGGCGCCGTCCGCGGGGGACGTGCCCGCCACGGCCGTGCGGGCGACCTCGGCCGCCTCCTGGCGGCGTTCCAGGCCGAGCAGGGCGTTGGCCACCGCCCCGCGCAGCAGGGCGATGCCGACCCGGTCGTCGCAGGCCTCGGCGGCCCGTCCGCCCGCGCGCAGGCAGTCCAGCCAGTCGGTGAAGCGGCTGGAGCCGTAGTAGAGCGGGCAGGCGGCCGCAGCCAGCCGCCAGGCCCGCCCGGGGTCGGTGCCGGCGGTCGCGATGACCAGGGCGCGGATCGCCGGCTCCTCGGCCGCGAACCAGTCGAGCGCGCCGCGGGTGCCGGTCACCGGCGGCAGCGCGACCGGCGGGTGGACGCGCTCGCCGAGGCTGTCCTGCCCCGGTTCCACCTGCTCGCCGCAGTGCCAGGCGGCCTCCAGGTAGTAGTCCAGCAGCCGCTCGGTGCCGATCCGGCGGAACCCCTCCGCCTGTTCGGCGAGCAGCTGGACGCCGAACAGGCGGACCAGGTCGGGGCGGCCGTACCGTCCGGGCGCGGTCTCGGTGAGCACATGGTGCGCGACCAGCTCGCCCAGGGTGGCGCGGGCGGCGGCCGGGTCGGCGCCGAGCAGTGCCGCGCTCGCGAGGGCGTCCACATCCCGGCCCGGGTGGGTCGCGAGGAGGGCGAACAACAGCGTGGCGTCGAGCGAGAGGTGACGGTACGTCTGCTCCAGTGCCTCGCCGACACCGGCCACCCCGTCGGCCTCCAGCGCGCCCAGGCGGGTGCGCTCGTCGGCGAGTTCGTCGGCCAGCTCGGCGATCGTCCAGTCCGGCCGGGCGGCCAGCCTGGCGACCGCGGTCCGCAGCGCCAGCGGCAGCCGGTCGCAGAGCCCGGCCAGCCGCGCGGCGGCCGCCGGCTCGGCCCGCACCCGCGCGGGCGTCAGGCCGTGCTCCAGCAGCAGCAGGGCGTCGGCCTCCGGCAGCGGGGCCAGGCGCAGCAGGGCGGCCCCCTCGGCGACCAGCAGGCCCTCCAGTGATCCCCGGCTGGTGACGACGGCCGCGCACCCCGCGCCGGGCAGCAGCTCGGCGACCTGCTCGGCGTCGAGGGCGTTGTCCAGGACCACCAGCAGCCGCCGCCCGCGTGTCCGGTCGCGGTAGCGGGCGGTCCGCCCGGCCCCGTCCGCGGGGATCTCGGAGGCCGGCACGCCCAGCGCGAGCAGGAACCGGCCGAGCAGCTCCGCCGGGTCCGCCGGGCCGTCCGGGTCGAAGCCGCGCAGGTCGGCGAAGAGCAGGCCGTCCGGGAAGTCCCCGGCCGCGCGGTGCGCCCAGGCGAGGACGGTGGCGCTCTTGCCGACCCCGGCCGGGCCGACCACCAGTGCCGGACCGTCGTCACCGCGGTCCGGCCCGCACATCCGGTCCAGCCACTGCCGTTCGGTCTCTCGGCCGGCGAAGTCCACCGGCGGGCGCGGGAGTTGGCGCGGCACGGGGTGGGCGGCCGGCTCCGGCGCCGTCGGCGCGGGGTCGGCCGGACGGGCCCGGGGCGGCGAAGGCGGCGTGGCCCCGCCACCGGCCAGTACCTCGGCGAGGGCCGCCTGGAGGGCCGGGCCGGGCCGGATGCCGAGCTCGCCGTCGAGCCTCACGCGGGCGCGGTGGTACGCGGTGAGCGCGTCCGCCTGCCGCCCGCTCTGGTGCAGGCACCGGACCAGCAGCGCCACCACCTCCTCGCGCAGCCCGTCGGCCCGGACGCTCTGTTCCAGGACGGGCACGGCCGCCGCGCCGCTGCCCTGGCGCAGGCGCAGCCCGGCCCAGGCGATCAGGGCCCGGGTGTGGGCCTGGTCCAGCTGCTCCACCAGGGCGCGGCGCGGTGCGGTGTCGGGCAGGTCGGCCAGTGCGCCGCCGCGCCAGAGCCGCAGCGCCTGCTCCAGCAGCGCGATCGCCGCGTCGTCCGCGGCGCAGCCGCCGGAGTCGTCACAGCCGTCGCAGCCGTAGGAGTCCGCGCTGCCTTCGTGGCGGCCGGCGTGCCGGTCGGCCCGGCCGGTCAGCGCCTCGAACCGCAGCGCGTCCACCTCGTCGGCCGGCCCGGTGAGCAGATAGCCGGGCGCCCGGGTGTGCAGCACGAACGGCGTCCCGGCGAGTGCCTTGCGCAACGCGGCCACGTGCCCCTGGAGCGCCGCCCGGGCGCTGGCCGGCGGCCACTCGCCCCAGAGCAGTTCGCAGAAGGTGTCGACGGCGACCACCCGCCCCAGCCGCAGGGCCAGCAGCGCCAGGACCGCCCGCCGCTGCGCCCCCGGAAGAGCCGCGAAGTCGGTTGCCCCGGCGCGCAGTTCCACCGGGCCGAGGAGCCGAATCCGCACCCGTACCCCTCACCCTCAGACCACCCCGACCAGGCCCGGGACCGTCCCGGGTGGTGCAGTGTAGTGCCCGCAGGTGTCGGCCGCGCCACGGACGGCGACGGGCGGCGGGCGACCGGCCGGCGGCGGACCCGGCGTGGGCCACCGGCCGGCCCGGGCCTATCCTTCGGACGGACCGGCCGGATCGGACGCCCTCGTCGTTGCCCGGGACCGTCCGGCCGCCGCCGGTCGGACCGACCCGACCGACCGGATCATCAGCGAATCGAGCGGCTTCGGACGGCTCGGAGAAGCGCCGCCGGGCGGAATGCCCGCCCGGCGCGGGAGGGGGAGCGGCCGCATGCGGATCGACCTGCTCGGACCGGTCGCCGTCCGGCGTGACGACGGGGCGCCGGTCACACCCTCGGCCCCCAAGCGCCGCGCCCTGCTGAGCGCGCTCGCCATCCGCTTCGACCAGCTCGTCGCCACCGACGAACTGATCGAACTGGTCTGGGACGCCACCGCGCCGCCCACCGCCCGCGCCGCCCTCCAGGGGCACATCACCGCCCTGCGCCGCGTACTTGACGACGACTCACTCGCCCTCGGCACCCGCGGCACCGGCTACGTCCTCACCGGCGACCCCGACCGCGTCGACGCGCTGCGCTTCCAGCGGCTCTGCGACCGGGCCGGCCTGCACCTGCCCGGCCGCCCCGACCCCGCCGGACCGGGCCCCGCCGGCCCCGGCACGCGCCCGGACGAGGACCCGGCACTCCCGCTCCTGCGCGCCGCCGTCGACCTCTGGCACGGCGCCGCGCTCACCGACTGCGGCTCCACCCTGCTCCGGGAACGGACCGCCCCGCACCTGGACGACCTGCGGCTGCGCGCCCTCGACCGGCTCGCCGACGGCTTCTGCCGGGCGGGCCGGGGCGGCGAACTCGTCGCAGAACTCACCGAAGCCGCGGCGGCCCACCCCTCCCGGCAGGGGCTGGCCGCCCGGCTGATCACCTGCCTCGGCCAGGCCGGCCGCCACGACGAGGCCATCGCCCGGTACGACCGGACGGTGGCCGCACTGCCGGGCGCACCGGGCCCCGAGCTGCGCCTGGCCGGCGAGCGGCTCGGCCGGCGGGCGGACGCCGGCCCGCCGTCCGCGGCCCCCGCGCCCCGGCCCGGCCCCACGGCACCCGCGGGGCCGGCACCGGCCGCGCCGCCGCCCGCCGACCGGCGCTTCGTCGGCCGGACGGCCGAACTCGACCGGCTGGACGAGGCGGTCGCCACCGGTCCCGCCGGCCGCCCGATCCTGGTCACCGGGCCCGCCGGGGTCGGCAAGACCGGCCTGGTCCACTACTGGGCACACCGCTCCGCCGACCGTTTCCCCGACGGCCGGCTCCACGTCGACCTGCGCGGCTTCGCCAAGGACGGACCACGCGACCCCGCCGAGGTGCTGGGCGTCCTGCTGACCGCCCTCGGAGTCCCGGAGGACGAGCTGCCCGACTCGCCCGACGACCGCGCCCGCCGCTACCGCGACCTGCTGACGGGCCGCCGGATGCTGCTCGTCCTGGACGACGCGCGCTCGTACGAGCAGCTCGCCCCGCTGCTGCCGGACCCGCCGCCCGACCCCGGCCTGCCGCTCGCCGGGGGAGCCGCACCCGCCGGGCCCGTCACGGTCGTCACCAGCCGCAGCCGGCTGCGCCACCTCCTGCTCCGGGAGGGCGGCATCCCGGTGCCGCTGGACGTGCTGACCCCCGCCGAGGCCGGCGACCTGCTCGCCCGGAGCCTGGGCGCGGCCCGGGTGGCCGCCGAGCCGCAGGCCGCCGTCGAACTCGCCGAACGGTGCGACCGCCTGCCGCTCGCCCTGCGCCTGGCGGCCGCCCGGCTGTCCGCCCGGCCCGGCTGGACCCTGGGCGACCTCGCCGCGGAACTCTCCGACGACGAGGCCGGGCACGCCGCGCTCGCCGGGACGGGCGGCCCGCTCGGCATCACCGCGGCCCTCGACCTGACGTACCGCACGCTGACGCCCGCCGCGGCCCGGCTGTTCACCCTGCTCGGCCTGCACCCCGGCCGGGTGATCGGGACCGGCACCGCGGCCGCGCTCGCCGACCTGCCACCCGCCGCCGCCCGGACGCTGCTGGCCCGGCTCGACGCGACCCACCTCCTGGAGGAGACGACACCCGGCCGTTACACCCGGCGCGAGCTGGTCCGCCGCTACAGCGCCCGGCTGGCCGCCGACCTCACCTGCGACGAGCGGCTCGCCGCCCTGGACCGGCTGATCGGCCACTACCTGGCCGAGACCGCGGCCGACGCACCCGGCCCGGCCGGTGCGGGGCGGGCCGAGGCCTGGTTCCGGCGGGAGGAGGGCGCCGTGCGCGCGGTGGTGCTCTGCGCCGAGGAGCACGGCCGCACCGTCGAGGCCTGGCAGCTCGCCCACCGGGCCGGGCGCCTCTACGAGCGCACCGACTTCGACCGCACCCACTGGCGGACCACCGTCGAGGCCGGCCTGCGAGCCGCCCGTGCCTGCGCCGACCCGGCCGCCGAGGCCCGGCTCTGCACCGACCTCGCCGTCCTGCTGGTCGACCGGCGGGTGTTCCGCGGCGCCGCCGAACACCTGGACCGGGCGGTCACCACGGCCGACCGGGCCGACGACCCGCTGCTGCGCCACCGCTGCCGGGCCCGGGTCGCCGACGCCCTGGTCCGGGCGGGCCGGTACGACCAGGCGCTGCCGCTGCTGACCGCCCTGGTGGCCGGTGCCCGGATGCCGGGCGCAGGCCACCTGCTGGCCCGGTCCCTCAGCGACCTCGCCGACGCCCTGGTGCTGGCGGGCGCGCCCGGCCCGGCCCTCGCCCACGCCGACGAGGCGCTGCAGGCCGCCACCGCCCGCCCCGGCGGCGTGGACGTCGTGCTGGCCACGCAGAGCCGGGCCCGGGCCCTGGACGCGCTCGGCCGCCCGGGCCTCGCCCTGGTCGCCGCCCAACTGGCCGTCGCGCTCGGGCGCACGGTCGGCGACGCGGCCCTCCAGCACCGCTCCCACGCCCTGCTCGCCGACCTCCTCCAGGCGGTCGGCCGCACCACCGAGGCCACGGTGGAGCGGCGGCAGGCCGAGCTCCTCCTGGCCGGAGACCGCTGACCGCCCGGCGTGGTCCGCAGGATGCCCCTCGAACTGCCGCCATGAGCAGAACTACCGGCAGATCCAGCGGGCGAAAGTGCCGCCCCGAGCCCCGGCCGGCCGCCTCACCGCGGTGCGGGAAGACCGCGCTGAGCTGGGCCGATGGCGGAGGACCGGGGTGGACCGGGCATACTTCTGCCTCATACGGCCGACGCGGTACGAGTGGGGGCAGAAGTAGTGGCAGTAGCGGGGGCGGAACATGGCTGATCCGGGCAGCACGGTGACGGACACCGGCGAGGCCGACCAGTTCTGCCTGCTGCTGGCCCGGTACCGGGTGCGGGCGGGGCTGACGCAGGAGGAGCTGGCCGCGGTGAGCGGGATCAGCCTGCGCGCCGTGGGGGACATGGAACGCGGCCGCACCCGGGGGCCGCAGCGGCGCACCGTGCGGGCCCTGGCCGAGGCACTGCGACTCGACCAGCGCCGGGCCGCCGCGCTCGAACAGGCCGCCCGGGCCGGCCGCCCCCGCGGCACCCGGGCCACCGGCGCGGCCGCTCCCGCTCCAGCCGTTCCGGCTCCGGCCGTTCCCGCTCCGGCCGCTGCGCCCGCCGGCACACCCGCCGCCGCTGCGCCTGCCGGCACACCCGCCACTGCTGCGCCCGCCCCCGAGGAGAGCGCCGCCGCCCAGGCCGCCGGGACGTACGCCCTGGCCCTGCCCCGCGACATCGCCGACTTCACCGCCCGCGAGGACGCCCTCGCGCTGATCACTGCACTGGCCGGCACCGGCGAACCGGCCCCGGAGGACCGGCCCGCCCACCCCCGGGTCGTCCTGATCAGCGGTCAGCCCGGCCTCGGCAAGACCGCCTTCGCCCTGCACACCGCCCACACCCTGGCCCACCTCTTCCCCGACGGACAGCTCTCCCTCGATCTGCGCGGCATGGCCCCCGAGCCCCTCGCCGCCCGCGACGCCCTCGGCCAGATCCTGCGCGCCCTCGGCGTCGCCGACGGCGCGGTGCCCGCCGGCACGGAGGAGCGGGCCGGCCTCTACCGCGCGCTGGTCCGCGAGCGCCGGCTCGTCCTGCTGCTGGACAACGCCGCCGACGAGAGCCAGGTGCGGCCGCTGCTGCCCGGCTCCGGGCCGGCCCTGACCGTCGTCACCAGCCGCCACACCCTGCCCGGGCTCGAGTCCGTCCACCGCCTGAGGCTCGACGCCCTCACCGCGGCCGAGGCCGCGGTCCTGCTGGGCCGCATCGCCGGCCCCGACCGGATCGCCGCCGAGCCCGAGGCCACCGCCGAACTCGCCCGCCTCTGCGGGTACCTGCCGCTCGCCCTGCGGATCGCGGGCCAGCGCCTGGTCGCCCGCCCGCAGCAGACCGTCAGTTACCTCGTGCGCCAACTCGCCGCCGAGGAGCACCGGTTGGACGTGCTGGAGACCGGGGACCTCGCAGTCCGCCCGGCCTTCGCCCTCTCCTACCGCAGGCTGCCCGCGGAGACCCGGCTGGTCCTGCGCCGCTGCGCGCTGACCGCCGGGTACGACGTCACCGCCGCCGTGGTCGCCGCCTACGCGGAGCTGTCCGTCCCGCGTACCGAGCGCCACCTGGAGCAGCTCACCGATGCCGGGCTGATCCAGCTCTCCACCCCGGAGCGTTACCGCCTGCACGACCTCGTGCGCCTCTACGCGGGTGAGCTGCTCGCCGCCGAGGAGACCCCGGAGGGCCTCGAAGCCGTCCGTGGCCGGGCGGGCGCCTGGCTGCTGCGCCGCGCCGCCGAGGCCGGCCTGCTGTTCGACCCGGAGGCCGCCGAGAACGGCGCCGACGACGACTCCGGCGGCGGCGACCCGGACCCGGCCGCCACGGGGGCGCTCGCCGAGGCCGCCCGCTGGCTGGAGGAGGAGAGCCCGGAGTGGCTGGCCGCCCTGCGTCAGGCCTTCACCGCCGGCCGCCACCGTGAGGTCATCGACACCGCCGAGGCGATGCACTGGTTCTCGGACCGCCTCATCAGCTGGGACATCTGGGCCGAGGTCTTCCAGCTCTCCGTCGACGCCGCCCGCGCGTGCGGTGACCGGCTCGCCGAGACCGTCCACCTGAACTACCTGGCCTGGACCTACTCCACCTGCCTCCACCAGTACCGGCGGGGGGCCGAACTCGCCGGCGAGGCACTGGAGTCGGCCCGGCAGGTCGGCGACCGCGAGCAGGAGGGCTGGGCGCTGATCTACCTCGGCGGATCGCTGCGGTTCCTCGTCCGGCACCAGGAGGCCCTCGACACCTACCGCCAGGCCGCCGAGGTCTTCGCCGCCGTGCCCGGCCGGTCCGCCCGGCTGGGCGGGCTGGTCACCCTGCGCGGCGCGGCCAACTGCCTGCGCGAGTCCGGCCGGGTCGAGGAGGCGGTGGAGTCCCGCCGGCTCGCCCTGGCCGGGGCCCTGGAGCTGGTGGAGCTCTGGTCGTCCCCGCTGCCGCACCTGATGGCCGCCTTCGCGGCCCACGAACTCGGCCTCGACCGCGCGGCGTTGAAGCGCTGGCCCGCCGCCGAGAAGGCGTACCGCCAGGCCCTGGTGCACTTCGAGGCGGTCGGGCGCCCCGACTCGATGACCAAGACCCTCACCGAGCTGGGCACCGCGCTGATCGAGCAGGGCCGCGCGGACGAGGCCCGCGAGATCCTCACCGAGGCGCTGACCGACCTCAGCTCCGAAAGCGGCCGGCCCCACGGCCGCCACAGCACCCGCCCGGGCGCCACGACGGCCTCGTAGCCCGGGCCGGAGCTGCCGGTGCCGCCACGCCGGACGCGCTCGCGGAGAGGGTTCCCGGCGGTGGTACCCCAGCCACGAGACCGGCCCGGCAGGAGACAAGCCCTACGAGTGAGTCGCCTCGTAGTCGGGGAGCGCGGCCGGGGTGGAGCGGGCGGCCGGGCGCATGGCCAGGGTCAGGGCGGCCAGCCCGGCGAAGATGACCGCGGCGACGACGCCGGTGACGTGCAGGCCGGCGGTGAACGCCTCCCGCGCGGTGTGGAGCAGTTCCGCGCCCTGGCCGGCGGGGAGGCTCCGGCCGGCGGCGACCGCGCCGGCCAGCGAGTCGGACGCGCCGTCCGTCCGGCTGCGGTAGACCGCCGCGGCCGTCGCGCCGAGCAGCGCGAAGCCCAGCGAACCGCCGAAGTAGTTGCCGGTCTCCGACATCGACGCCGCCGAGCCGGCGCGCTCCGGCGGCACGGACCCGACGACCAGCCCGGTGCCCAGCGCGAACAGCGGGCCGGTGCCCAGCGCCAGGACGGTGATACCGGTCATCACCAGCGGCAGGGCGCCCGCACCGTCGACGCGGACGAGCAACAGGCTGCCCAGCGCCGATCCCGCCAGCCCGCCGGCGATGGCGGTCGTCTGCCGCATCCGCCGGGCCAGCGCCGGCGCGGCCGTCGTGCCGGCCGCCACGCCCAGGCCCATCGGTGCGAACAGCAGCGCCGACGCCACCGGCGAGAAGCCCAGCACGCCCTGCAGGTACTGGGTCACCAGCAGGCCGGTACCGGCCATGGCCACGCCGGCGAAGACCAGGGCGACGATCACGGCGGTGAACGGGCGGTTGCGGAACAGCCGCAGGTCCAGCAGGGGCGTCTCCATCCGCAGTTGCCGGCGGACGAACAGGAATCCGGCCGCCGCGCCGACGACGAGGGCCGCCGCCGGCACGACCGGCGCGCTCCCGACGGTCAGCTGTTTGATCCCGTAGACCATCAGGAGCACCGCCACGAGCGACAGCCCGACGCTGACCGGGTCCAGCCGCCCCACCCGGTCGCCGCGGAACTCGGGCAGCAGGACCGGCCCGGCGAGCAGCAGCAACGCCATCGGCGGCACGGCGGCCAGGAACACCGACCCCCACCAGAAGTGCTGCAGCAGGACTCCGGCGAGGACGGGTCCGAGCGCGCCGCCGGTGAACTGGCAGGTCGCCCAGATCGCGATGGCCCGCCCGCGCCGCCGTTCGTCGCGGAACATGGTGATGATCAGGGCCAGGGTGGACGGCGCCAGGGTCGCGCCGGCGACGCCCAGCAGCGCACGCGCGACGATCAGCATCAGCGGGCCGGTCGCGAAGGCCGCCACGACCGACAGCACCGCGAACGCCGCGCCGCCGGTCATCAGCAGCCGGCGGCGGCCGATCCGGTCGCCGAGCGTGCCCATGGTGATGACCAGGCCGGCCACCATGAGCCCGTAGCCGTCACTGATCCACAGCTGCTGGACGTTGGTGGCACCCAGGTCGGCGCTCAGTTGGGGGAGCGCGAGCAGCAACGCCGTCGTGTCCATCGCGACCAGCAGTGTGGGCAGCATGAGGACGACCAGTCCCAGCCACGCCCGGTTGACCCGCATATCCGAAACTCCCTGTTCTCCCGACGATTCGCCCGTTGGTCGGAGCGGCCGGGAGCTTCTTGACATCGGTACGGACGGAATCTCCCGCGCCTGCCACGGCCGGCCGTCACCCGCGGCGGCCCGTCACCCGCGGTCGAGCGTCGCCGGAGGTGGCGCCCCAGCGGGTCGGTCGGTGCGGCGGGAAGGACTCGTGCGAAAGTTCCGGCGGGGGTGTCAAGACGGCGGCGCCGGCTCCGACCAACCGGTCGGAGGGCCCGCCCGGGGCCCGCGAACCATGAGGGGTACGAGATGCAGTTCCTGATCAGCATGCACATCAACCCGGCCGTGCTGGACGCGCTGACCGACCAGGAGAAGGCGGCGATCGGCGCCGGTCACGGCGGGTTCATCGAGGCGCTGAAGGCGTCCGGCGAGCTGATCACCACGCAGGCGCTGGTCCACCCGTCCCAGGCCGTCGTGGTGTCCGTGCGCAACGGCCAGCCGGTGGTGACCGACGGTCCGTTCCTGGAGTCCAAGGAGTACCTGGGCGGCTTCTACCTGGTCGACTGCGAGGACAGGGAGCGGGCGGTCGAGCTGGCCGCGCAGATCCCGGACGCCGCGATCGAGGGTCTGGGTGTCGAGGTGCGGCAGGTCATGTTCGCCGACGGACAATTGGAGGCATGACAGCACCGGACTTCGAGGACCTGCTGCGTGAGCTCACGCCGCAGGTCCTCGGCACCTTGGTACGCCGGTACGGCCGGTTCGAAGGCTGCGAGGACGCCGTGCAGGAGGCCGTCCTCGCCGCCACCGTGCAGTGGCCGGCCGAGGGAGTGCCGGACAACCCGCGCGCCTGGCTGGTGACCGTGGCGTCCCGGCGGCTCATCGACCAGATGCGCAGCGACCACGCGCGCCGCGAGCGGGAGTCGGCGACGGCCGCCGAGGTGGTGCCCGACGGCGTGCCGGACACCGACGACACGCTCGTCCTGCTGTTCCTGTGCTGCCATCCGACGCTGACCGCGGCCTCCCAGACGGCCCTGACGCTGCGGGCGGTCGGCGGCCTGACCACGGCCGAGATCGCCCGCGCGTTCCTGGTGCCGGAGGGCACGATGGCGGCCAGGATCAGCCGGGCCAAGCAGCGCATCAAGGCTGCCGGCAGCTCGTTCGGCCTGCCGGCCGGCGCGGAGCGGGAGGAGCGGCTGCGGGTCGTCCTGCTCGTGCTCTACCTGATCTTCAACGAGGGCTACACGGCCTCCTCGGGCAGCGAGCTGCACCGCGCCGACCTCGCGCGCGAGGCGATCCGGCTGGCCCGGACGGTGCACGCGCAGCTGCCGGAGGACGGCGAGGTGACCGGACTGCTCGCACTGATGCTGCTGACCCACGCCCGCCGGGAGACGCGGACCACGGCGGCCGGTGACCTCGTGCCGCTGGACGAGCAGGACCGCGGGAGGTGGGACCGCGCACTGGTCGACGAGGGCATCGGGCTGGTCAAGGCGGCGCTGGCCGGCCCGGCGCTGGGGCCCTACCAGCTGCAGGCCGCCATCGCCGCCACGCACGCCGCCGCGGCCACCGCCGAGGAGACCAACTGGCCGCAGGTGCACGCCCTCTACCTGATCCTGGAACGGATCGCGCCCAACCCGATGGTCACCCTCAACCGGGCGATCGCGCTCGCCGAGACCGAGGGCCCGCAGGCGGGGCTGGCCCTGCTGTCCACCTTGGACGGCGACGAACGGATGGCCGGGCACCACCGGCTGCTGTCCGTCCGGGCCCATCTGCTGGAGCGGACCGGCGACACGGCCGGGGCGTACGAGCACTACCGGCGTGCCGCCAGGGCCACCGCCAGCATCGCCGAGCAACGCCACCTCGAGTCCCGGGCGGCCAGGGCCGGCGGGGGCCCTCCGGGGCGTGGTCAGGACACCAGGGACTGATCCTCCAGCTCCGTCAGCTTCACGGTGCACAGGCCGCCGCGCTCCGTCCTGACGTCCGTCACCTTGAGCTGGGTGCCGGGCAGGAGGATGAACTCCTCCTCGCCGGTGAACGCGGAGAAGCTGCGGATGCCCACCGCCCGGGCGGGCTGCACCTCGAAGAGCGTCCGCTTGCCGCGGCTGCCGAGGAACCCCCGGGCCACGCCGAGCTCGGACGTGCACGAGGAGACGCCCCACCACGTCACGGTCCGCCCGAGCGGGTACTGCGCCCGGAGGTCCAGCGACACCCCGCGCCACAACGGCTCCGTGCGCGCGGGCAGTTGGGACACCGCCGAGAACAGCAGCCGCAGATACGGGAGGTAGGGGACGATCCTGGTGCGGTCCGGGGAGCGCAGGATGGCGTTGATCTCCCGGTAGAACGCGGACTCGCAGGTGTAGAGGTAGAGGGCGGCGATCGCGTCGGCGGACAGGCCGCCGGCCGCTTCGTCCGCCCGCCGCCTGCCGAACTCGTCCGACCGCACGACGTGGCGGTCCAGCCCGGACAGCAGCTCGGCGACCGGGCCCACGGCCTCGCGGAAGTCCATGAGCGGCGTGTCGAACACGCCCGTGATGGCGGGGAGGACGAGCCCCTCGTCCTTGACGCTCGCGAGCCGGTCGAGATAGAGCTGGTGCAGCTCCATGGTGGATGCGATGAACGCGCCCATGCGGTCGGCGACGTCACCGTCCGTCCCGCCGGCCTCCGCCCCGGCCTTGTTCCACCCCTTGCTCGGAAGCCAGTCGATCGCGTCGCTGCCCAGCGAGGCGAGGGCCGCGTTCACCATGGCGAAGTGGTCGCCGTCGCAGAAGACGTCGCCCTGCGCCGCGGGATTGGGGTGGTCGATGTGCCGGACCTCGACCTCGGGGTACTTCTCCTGCAGCCGGAGGACGACCTTCTTCAGGTTGCGCGCGTGCGCCCCCCACCACGCGAAGACGACGCCGCGGTCCTCCTCGGCGGCGTTCTGCTTGGCCCTGAGGATCTCCTCGACGATCCGCTCGGCGACCGGCCGCCAGAACGCGGTGTGCCGGTCCGTCCCGATCGCCCCGTCGGCACTGGCGGTGAGTGCCGCGTTCAACAGCAGCACACCCTGCGTGAGCATCGCCTGGAACCACTCCGGCGGCTGGACGGTGTCCTCCTTCTTCAGGAGCGCACGGATGTCGGCGATCGGGGTCTTCTTGGGGACGCCGTACTTCCACATCGCCGCCGCCTTGATGATGCAGCGGATGCTGACGACCCGGCCGAACTGACTGTCCTTCCAGTCGTGGAAGGTGTTGTCGAACATGGCGATGCCGGTGGCGCTCTCCGGCCGCGGGTACGGGTTCTGACCGAAGATCACGACCTTCCACCGGTGCGGCGCGTTGGGCTTGAGCGCCTGGAAGGTCAGTTCGCGGACGGGGACGACCTCCGGGCCGCGGCCCGCGCCGATGAACGAGGCCGCGTCCGGCTGCGCCTCGATGACCGGCTTCAGCAGCGGGAGCCAGGGCTCGCCGCCGCCCTTGAAGAGTTCCGCGAGGGCCAGCGGGTCGTTCGGGTCGGGCGTGGCGGGGGTGGTGGCATCGCTCATGGCGGAGGGCTCCGAACTGTCGAACCGTGCTGACGGGGTGGTCGTCGAGGCGGCCGATGTCCGTGCGGCAGCCGTGAATTGGCGCGCGGGACCGGGGAGCGGCGGCCGGTGGCCGTGGCCTCCCGTCGACCGACCTCGACGGACCTGACGATAGGTCGGCCCACTGACAGCGCCCTCGGCGCGGGGAGCGGGCGGGGCCGGCGGAGCCGCCGCCGTCGGCCGCACTGTCAGTGGGCCCCGATAGCGTCGTGACCAGTGAAGGGCAGTTGCTTCGAACGGAGTGAACCATGACCGTGGACCAGGTACAGCCGCCGCTGCGAGTGGTGCTGACCGACCTCAACAAGGCGGTGGTGGAGGCGTGGCGGGCGGCGTTCGCGGACACCCCCGGCATCGAGATCCGCACCGGGTCCATCCTCGACGAGGACGTCGACGCCTGGGTCAGCCCCACCAACTCCCTCGGCCGGATGGACGGCGGGGTCGACGCGGTCATCAAGCGCCACCTCGGCGCCGGCATCCAGCTCCGCGTGCAGCGCGCCATCCGCAGCCGGTTCGCGGGGAGCCTCCCGGTGGGAAGCGCGGTCTGCGTCCCGTCCGGTGCGGTCAGCCCGAGGTTCCTGATCTCGACGCCGACGATGGAGAGTTCCTCGCAGAACGTGAGCGAGACGCTGAACGTGGCCCTGGCGTGCGCCGCCGCGTTCCAGGCGATCCACCGGCAGAACGGGGCGACCCCGGGCAGCATCACGTCGGTGGCGCTGGTGGGCATGGGCGCCCGGACCGGCCGGGTCCCGGCACGGGTGTGCGCCAACCTGATGTGGACGGGCTACACGCTCTTCAACGACTTCAGCTTCGAGGACGACGACGACCTGCGCAGCACGATCACCGCGCAGCTCGACGGCATCGACAGCGCCCCCGTCGAGCAGCGGATACGCATCGCCCCGCCCAAGCGCCCCGCCTCCCGTCGCTGAGCCGGGCCGCCGGCATCGGGGCGTCCCCCTCGGGGCGCCCGCCGCGCCGGCGAGCCGGATCGCACGGTGACCGGACCGCCGATCGGGCGCGGTCCGGTCACGGGTTCCGCCGTGCGTTGCAGTCCTCGGCGGAGGTCTACCTCGTCGGGGGGATGAAGTAGACGTGGTCCGGCGTCACGATCTTGGTGATGGCCTGTCCGAAGAGCGTGCTCGGCTCGATGCCCTGGTAGAGGATGTCGGTGTTGAGCACCACCACGAGGGTCG
Source organism: Kitasatospora sp. NPDC032757 (assembly GCF_055579305.1). Taxonomy (NCBI): domain Bacteria; kingdom Bacillati; phylum Actinomycetota; class Actinomycetes; order Kitasatosporales; family Streptomycetaceae; genus Kitasatospora; species Kitasatospora sp. NPDC032757. Next base: position 45,875 of record NZ_JBVINN010000027.1, read on the forward strand.
CGTCCAGCTCGGGCAGGTAGAGGGTGAGGCTCTGGTACCCGGGCAGCGAGCCGTTGTGGCCCACCCACCCCTGGACGTCGAAGAGGCCGAGCCCGTAGCCCGCGCCGGGGAGGCCGGCGGGCAGGTACTTGGTGCGCTGCGCCTGGGTCTCGGGTGAGAGCAGCGTGCCGGTCGCGAGGTCCTTGGCCCAGTGCTTGAGGTCCTCCAGGTCGGAGATCATCGCACCGGCGGCCCAGCCCCAGCTGGGGTTCCAGTCCGTGGCGTCCACCGTCGCGCCGTTGGGGGTCTGGTTGGTGTAGCCGTGCGCGTGCGGCGACGGGAACTCGGCCCCTTCGGGAAACACGGTGTGGCGAAGGCCGCTCGGCTCCGTCACCCGGTCGTGGATGAAGTCGGCCAGCGGGATGCCGCTGACCTTCTCGACGACCAGGCCGAGCAGGATGTAGTTGCTGTTGTTGTACAGGAACTGCGTGCCCGGCGCGGCGACGTTGGGGTGCTTGTAGCCGTACGCGAGCAGCTCGTGAGGAGTGAAGGGTTTGGTGGGGTCCGACTCCAGCGCGGTGATGAAGCCCGGGTCCGCGGAGTACGGGAACAGGCCGCTGCGCATCTCGGCAAGGTCGCGGATGGTGATCCGGTCGCCGTCCGGGACGCCGCTCACGTAGGTCGAGATGGGGTCGTCCAGCCCGACCAGTCCGTCGTCGACCAGTTCGAGCACCGCGGTGGCGGTGAAGGTCTTGGTCACGCTGCCGATCCGCGTGAAGAGGTCGTCGGTCATGGGGGCGCCGGTCTTCTTGTCGGCGACGCCGAACGAGCGGACGTACTGGCCCTTCCCCGGCAGCCAGAGCCCGACGGACACACCGGGAACACCCGCCTGGCTCATCGTCTGCTGGATGGCCGCGTCGAGCTTGGCCGCGAGTTCGGGGCTCAGCTCGTCCGGCGCGCAGTCCTCGTCGGAGCTGACGTCGGTGTACCGGCGGTGATCGTCACGGTGGCCGTCGCCGCGGGCGCCGTATTCGTGTCCGTGTCCGTGTCTGTGGCCGTGCCCATGCCTGTGGCCGTGGCCGTGGCGGTGGTCGTGGTCGTGCGCGGCCACCTTGTCGGGCGCAGCCGCGTTCGCGGGTGTCGCCCCCACCGGGAGGAGCCCGGCGACGGCTATCGCAGCCACTGCCAAGCCGCGGTAGGCCGTCGTCTTTCGTCGGTGGGGAAACGATCGGGTCATCAGGATTGTCCTCGTTCCAGGGTCGCGTTGGTGTCGAGCTCTTGGTGAGATCGTCAACGGCAAACGCCCACCACGACGAGCCTGACGAGCTGTCCGGGTGACAGGACATCGGATCCCGGCGGACCGGCCCGTCGGGCCGTGGACGTCCGGACACGGCGCTCCTCCGGCCCGGGGAGGCGGCCCGGGCCGGAGGATGACGCGTGTAGATCCCTCGCTCGCCCTGTTGCTCAGCCGAGCCGGCGGGTGCGGATGGCGGTGACCAGTTCGGTGATGCCGGGCTCCTTCAGCACGGCGTAGTGGTCACCCGCCAGCTCCACGACGGTGGGCGGCGCGGCGGAGTAGCCGGACCGGCCTTCGATGAAGGAGTAGTCGTCGCCGGCGGCCTTGAAGACGGTGACCGGGGCGTCCAGCCGGCGCTCCGCGAGCTCGTGGAAGCTGTACTCGAATGCGTAGGTCTCCCCGACGATCCGGGTGATCCGGCGGATCGACTCCTCCTCCAGGTCCGGAAGCAGGCGGTGGACGAAGGCGGTGAAGCCGTCCTCGTCGCGGGCCTCGGCGAGGCACGCCGCCAGCCCCGGTCCGCCGATCGAGCCCGCGAAGACCGAGTAGAGGATGGTCACGTAGCCCGGGTTGCGGTACGAGGCCTCGCGCCCGTACAGCTCGCCGTCGGCCCGGCGGACCTCGGGGTTGCCGGGGCAGATCAGCAGCAGGTCCGTCACCCGTTCGCCGGCCTGTTCCAGCCGCCAGGCCGCCTCGAAGGCGACGCGGGCGCCGAAGGAGTACCCCCACAGGGTGTAGGGGCCCTCGGACTGAACCCGGCGGATCTCGGCCACGTCGGCGGCGGCCGTCTCCGGGACCGTCGGGTACGGCGTCTCACCGGGGTTGATGCCGTGGGCCTGGATGCCGTAGAACGGCCGGCCCGCGGTGCCGGCGAGAAGCCGCAGGTTCATCGGGTAGCCGCCGAGCCCCGGCCAGCAGAACACCGGGTCACCGGTGCCCTCGCGGTGCAGCGGTACCAGCCGGGAGGCGGCGCCGGTGTCGTCGTCGATCCGGCCGGCCAGGTCCGCCAGCCTGGGGCTCTCGAAGAGCACCTGCAGCGGCAGGCGGGTGCCGAACTCCCGGTTGAGCCGGTTGACCAGCGCCACGGCGATCAGCGAGTTCCCGCCGGCGCCGAAGAACTCGTCCGTCGCGGAGACGTTCTCGTACGCCAGCGCCCGCCCCCAGGCCTCGGCGAGCCGGCGCTCGGTCGGCGTCGACGGCGGGACGAACGGGCCGCCGGTCTCCGCGTTCCTGACCTGCTCACTGGCGGTGAGGGTCGACACATCGACCTTTCCGTTGGCGGTCAACGGCAGCTCGTCCAGGACGAGCACCCGGTTGGGGAGCATGTAGTCGGGCAGGAAGGTGGCCAGCTCGTCCCTGATGATCTCGGCCGGACCCTTCATGTGGACGGCGTCCTCGCGCATGCCCTCGCTGCGGATCTGCTCCTCGCTGACCTTGCCGCCGAGGAAGAAGTACGAGGGGCCGGACGGGATCCCGCAGGCGGCCAGGATGTCGTCGATCCGCCGGGCGGCCGGCAGCGGGTGCCCGGTCTTCGAGCTGTAGCCGGAGGACATGAACCCGAGGCCGAGGGCGAGGCCCTTGCGCTGCAGGCGGTGCAGGGTCGTACCGAGGCCGATGTACTCCAGCCACGGCTCGTCGGCCCGGCTGACCGCGGTGACGCCGAAACCGGCCCGCTCGTACACCTGCTGGTTGATCGCGATCACGTGCCGGGACTCCACCAGGTCGTCCGAGATCCGGACCAACTCGCCGTCAGTGTACCGGTACTGACCGGCCGCCAGGCCTTCGACGCCCCCGGTGTGGGCCTGTACGTAGAGCTCGGTGCGGTCGGTCCGCAGGAGGTCGCCGCCCGGGCGGATCTCGAACGAGCCCAGGTAGCCGTCCTCCTCGGCCACGTCCAGCCTCTCCCGGACGGACGGGTCGTGGCCGGCCGGCCGGATGGCCAGCCCGTACGCGGGCAGCACCTCCTCGAAGACGCCGACCATGTGGCCGGCCTCGAACTCCAGCACCTCCTGGATGTTGTTGCGGTACACCGGTGCGATCGCGCGCCGCTTGCCGAGGAGGTGGACGACCAGGCCCGGCCCCCCGGTGCCGTCGCCGACCCGCACCAGGGTGTGGTCGACGGGGTGGTAGTAGTACACGCCGGCGTCCAGCCCGTGGGCGCCGCTGGTCTCCAGGTACAGCTGGGTGGCGTACAGCGCGCCGGGTGAGGCGTACGCGTACTTCGGCAGCAGCCGCTCCTCGCTGTGGAACTGGCCGAACCACCGCAGGATCGCGCCGAGCCCGGCCAGGCCCGGCTCCGCCGGTTCCCGGGGCGGGCGGCCGGCCGCGGCCGCGCCGCCTGCCGCCCGCGGGGCGAGCAGCTCCAGCAGGTCGTCTCGGGTGACCGCACCGCCCTCGTAGGAGCGGTAGGTCTTGCGGGCGAACGTCTCCCGCCGCTGGCGGCCGGTCTCCCGCCGACCGGGCAGCTCGACCACCGGCCGGCCCGCCAGCTCCTCGGCGTCCCGCGCGCCCGGGTTCGACAGCTGCGCCTTCACCTGGAGCTTGCTCGCCTTGGACTGGTGGTGGCTGCCGTGGTTGCCCTGGTCCATCAGGGCCGCTTCCTTGGGGTTCAGCTCGACGCACGCCACCAGGTTCCGGTGGCCAGTGCGCGGGTCGTCGGTGACGACGGCAGCGGCCCGCCGCACCCAGGTGTGCTCCTCGACGGCGAGCGCGACCTCGTCCAGCTCGACCCGGTAGCCGCGCAGCTTGACCTGGTTGTCCACCCGGCCCGAGCACTGGAGGGTGCCGTCCGGGTTCCACTGCGCGAGGTCCCCGGTGCGGTACAGGCGCTCGCCCGGCAGGTGCGGGGAGGCGACGAAGCGCTCCGCCGTCAGGTCGGGCCGGTTCAGGTAGCCGCGCGCGAGCTGGATGCCGCCGATGTAGAGCTCACCGGTCGCGCCGGGCTCCACCGGCGCCAGCCCCCCGTCGAGGACGAAGCACCGGGTGCGGTCGACCGGCACGCCGATCGGCACCGAGCCGGCGTCCTCGCCGACCGTGGCGGCGTCGACCCGGTGCGCGGTCGCGTTGATCGTGCACTCGGTCGGCCCGTACAGGTTGACCAGCGACGCCCACGGCAGCTCCTCGGCGAGGGCCCGGGCGAGCCGGCGCGACAGCACCTCGCCACCGGAGTACACCTGCCGGAGCGTGGTGCAGGTGCCCAGCCGCTCGGTGTCCAGCAGCGCCTGGAGCAGGGTCGGCACGCACTGCAGCGTGGTCACGCCGTGCTCCCGGACGGTGGCGATCAGAGCCTCCGGGTCGCGGTAGACCCCCGGAGCGCCCATGACGACCAGCGCGCCGGCCGCCGGCGCCAGGATCTCCCACTGCGCCGCGTCGAAGCTCATCGGCGTCTTCTGCAGCACGGTGGCGTCGGCGCCCAGGTGCCCGCGGGCGATCAGCCAGCGCAGCTGGGACACGATGCTCCGGTGCTCGATCATCACGCCCTTGGGCCGGCCCGTGCTGCCCGAGGTGTAGATGACGTACGCCAGCGACTCCGGCCGGGGGCCGGGCGGCGGCCCGCCCGGGCCCTGGCTCTGGTGCGGGAACGGGCGCGCGTCCTGGGCGCCCCGCGCGTGCCGGTCGCCGCGGTCCTCGCGGGCGTCGCCCGGCGTGACGACGAGCGTGCCCCGCGGGGCCAGCTCGGTGAGGCGGTCCCGGAGGTGCTCCTGGGTGACGATCACCCCGGTCCCGCCGTCCTCGATCATGTAGCGGAGGCGGTCCTCGGGGTACTCGGGGGAGAGCGGCAGGTAGGCGGCCCCCGCGCAGAGGATCCCCCAGGCTCCGACCAGGAGCTCCGGTGAGGGCTCGACGAACAGCCCGACACGGTCGTCGGGCGCTGCGCCGAGGTGGTGCAGGTGGGCGCCCAGCCGGTCGGCGGCCTCGCCGAGCTGCCGGTAGCTGAGGCGTTCGCCGCCGCCGGTGACGGCCGGGGCGTCCGGCCGGGCGGCCACCTGCTGCCGGAGCAGGTCGGGCAGGCAGACGGCGCGGCGGGTGTCGTGGACGGTGGAGAGCACGGGCTGTGCGGACATGGTGGAATCCCCAGGGTGGCTGCGGGTGACGTCGCCCGGTGGAGCGGGCGTGACATCCACGCTGCGCCGCCCGTCGTCCCGGGCGCCTGGGGCACGGGCCGCCTTCCCGCCCGGCCGTGGCCCGGCCGCAGTCGGGCCCGGTCCCGCGGGGCGGCCGGAGGTCCCGGGTGGCGCGCCGCGGGCCAGGGCCACCTGTCCCGGGCACTCCACGGGGCACGCCGGCGCCGCCGGCCGGGTGGATGGCCCCCGCCAGGGCCGTTCCGGCCGGCCCGGCACCCGTCTGATCCGGTCCCGCCGGCCGGGCCCCGTCAGGCTGCTCCGGCCGGCCGGGCACTCGTCAGGTCCGGCCCCGCCGGCCGGGCCCCGTCAGGGCCGCTCCCGCCGCCCGGGCACCCGTCAGATCCGGTGCACCGTCCGGCCCCCGAGCACCGTGCGGACCGGCCGCAGCCCCGCCAGCTCGTCCGGCGGGCAGTCGAACGGGTCGGCGGGCCACAGGGTCAGGTCCGCCAGGGCCCCGGGCCGCAGGCTGCCGCGTGCTCCGCTCTCGCCCAGCAGCCGGGCCGCGTCGACCGTGTGCAGCCCGATCGCCTCGGCCCGGGTGATCGCGTGCTCGACGCCCTGCGCGCCGGCCACGGTCTGCCGGGTGGTCATGCCCCAGACCGAGACCATCGCGCCGTAGGGCCCGACCGGGAAGTCGGAGCCGGCCGCGAGCAGCGCGCCCTCGTCCAGCCACTCGCGCAGCGGGAAGATGCCACGCACCCGCTCGCCGCCCCAGGCCCGGATCTGGGCGGTCGCCGCATCGTGCAGCAGCGGGTGCTGCACCGTGACCGGGACGCCGAGCGCGATCGCGCGCGCGCGCTGGTCCGGGCGGGCCAGCCCGCCGTGCTCGACCACCAGCGTGCCCGGGGCCAGACCGGGGTGGTCCTTGATCACCTGCTCGAACACGTCCAGCAGCGTGCGCAGCCCGCGGTCACCCCAGGCGTGGACGCCGACCCGCCAGCCGCGCGCGACCACGCGTCCGACCGCCGCGACCAGCTCCTGCCGGTCCCAGAGCAGCGTGCCGTGGTAGCACGGGCGGCCTTCGTACGGCTCGTCCAGCGCACCCGCCTCGATGCCGCCGTCGATGCCGAACTTGACGCCCCAGACGCTCAGCCAGGCGTCGCCCCCGGCACGCCAGGGCTCCATCCGGTCGAGCAGTTCGTCCACCTGCCCGGGCGTGCGGGCGCCGAATCCGGAGACCAGGGCCCGCACCCGCACGCTCAGGGCACCGGCCTCCCGGGCCGCGCGCAGCACCTCGAGGTCCTCGACCGGCACGAGGCAGTCGCGGACCGTGCCGATCCCGGTCGCGGCGTAGTCGGCGGACGCGGCCCGCAGGCCCTCGATCCGGTCGGCGAGTGCCGGGCGCGGCAGTACCCGTTCGGCCAGTGCGACCGCCTTGTCGACCAGCCGGCCGGTCAGCCGGCCCCGCTCGTCCCGCTCGATCACGCCGCCGGGCGGGGCCTCGGTGGCGGCGGTGATGCCGGCCAGCCGCAGTGCCGGGGTGTTGAGCACCATGTTGTAGGCGCCGCGCCGCACCAGCACCGGGTGTTCGTCGGTGGCCGCGTCCAACTCCTCGGTGCGGGGCAGGCGCTGTTCGGCGAGGTTGACCTCCTGCCAGTTGATCGTGGTGCGGATCCACTGCCCGGGGGGCGTGTTCGCCGCCCGCTCACGGATCAGGCCGAGGAACCCGTCGAGGTCGCGGGCCCGGTGCACCGGGACGTCGTGGACGCTGTGCGCGGCGAGGATCAGATGGGTGTGGGTGTCGTCGAAGGCGGGCAGCACGGTCGTGCCGGGCAGGTCCAGCACGTCCGTCCCCGGGCCGATCAGGTGGTCCAGGCCGTCGGCCGCGGGGGACAGTGCGGTGATCCGTTCGCCGGTGACGGCCAGTGCCCGGTGCGGTGCCTCGCCGGGGACGAGCGTGTGCACGGCGCCGGAGCGGATCAGCAGGTCGGCGGGGGCGTGGTCGGTCACGGCGGATCCTCCGGCGTTACGGCGGTCGGCTGGGGTACGGGTCGGGTCAGGCCAGGTCGCGTCGGGTCAGGTCGGGTCAGGTCGGGTCCGGCCGGGGCTGGGAGAGCCCGGTGAGCTTCTCGACGTGCCGCAGGCTGGGCCCGGCGAGCAGGCCGTGCAGTTCGGTGAAGACCGCGCGGGCCGCGACGGCGTTCCACTCCGCCGGCAGCAGCGGCTCCGGCAGTCCCGGGTCGAGGTAGGGCAGACGGCGCCACTGGGTGAGCATCGGGACGTACGCGCGGAACGCCTCGACCGCCTCGATCCGCGGGGACGGGCGCAGGTCGGCGGCCACCTGGCCCCAGGCCCCGGTGAACTCGGCGTACTGCTCCTCGATCGCCGGGAAGTCCCACCAGGAGCCGACCGCCGAGCGCAGTTCGGCGAACCCGGCGTACTCGGAGAGGAAGAGGTGGACGTACGCGCTCAGCCCGAGCCGCTCCAGCAGCAGCCGGGCGTCCGGCAGCACCCGGGCGGGTGCCAGCCAGACCCCGGGGGCGGCGTTGCCGAAGCCGAGCCAGCTCAGCCGGGACCGCAGCTGGTGGCGGCTGGCCCGCTCCGACTCGGGCACCGAGAAGACCGCGACCACCCAGCCGTCGGCGAGTTCGGCGGGCCCGAGGCTGTGGAAGATCCGGCGGTCGCCCTCGTCGAAGACCGGGCCCATCGCCGGGCTCAGCCGGTAGCCGGTGCCCTCGCGCCGCTCCTGCAGCAGTGTGCCGGCCTTCTTCAGCCGCGAGATCGCCGACCGGACGGCCGGAGCGTCGACGTCCAGCTCCGCCATCAGGGCGATCAGGTCGGCTATCGAGATCCAGCCGCCGAGCCGGCGGACGAACTCGCCGTAGATCGTGTGGATCAGGGAGCTGGGGCGTGACGCGTTCTCCGGCATGGCGGCCCTCCTCCCGTACGGCGTGTGCGCCGGTCCCGGGCGGTCACGCCTGCCGACCGCCCGGCCTGATCATACTGTCGGAGCGCAGCCGAGTGGTCCGGACGGCGGTGCGGTGGGCGGCTGCGGGACGGTCGCCGGCGGGCGGGACGGCGGTGCGGCGGGCGCCCCGTGGGCCGGTGCCGTGCTTTCGGCGTAGGCGCCGGAGAGCAGCGACCCCGCCCCCGGTGCGAAGGCGGGCAGCCCGAGCGCGCGCAGCAACTGGTGGACGGTGCAGATCGCCGCCGAGACCACCGGTTTGCCGAGCAGTTGCTCGGCCTCCTCGACGGCCGCCAGCGAGGGCATCTGCACACAGGCGGAGAGCACCACGGCGTCCGCCTCGGCGTGCGCGAGGCGTGCGGCGATCCCGGGCAGCCGGGCCGGGTCGTGGGCGGCGACCGCCAGGTTGTCGGGGATCTCCAGGGCCGCGTGGTCGGTCACCGTGATGCCCTCGTGCGCCAGGTAGTCCACCACGGTCCGGGCGAGCGGCCGGAGGTAGGGCGCGACCAGGGCGACCTTCTTCGCCCCGAGCACGTGCAGCCCGGCCACCAGGGCGCCGGCGCTGGTCACCACCGGCGCCGGCGCGCCGTTCTCGACGGTGCGCCGGTGCAGCCGCTGCTCGGACTCCCGGTGGTAGCCGGGCCCGGTGCTCATGACGGCCACCAGGCAGGCGTAGCCGAGCACGTCGACCCGGGCGTCGGAGAGTTCGAGCGCACAGCGGTCCGAGTCGGCGTCCATCGCGCGCAGTTGCTCGGGGGTGACCTTGGTCATCCGCATCCGGCTGGAGTGGAAGGTGAAGCGTTCGGGGGCGACCGCCTCCCGGGCCCGCAGCAGGGCGGGGACCTCGGTCTCCATGGTGACGTTGGAGCTCGGGACGATCTGGCCGATCCGGTAGGTGGTCATGCGTCCGCCCCTTCGTCGTCGAGCCGGGCGCCGCCGGTGCGGGCGTCGTGACCGCGGGCCTCGTGACCACGGGCCTCGTCACCGCGGGCGTCGACGACCGGGTTGGCGAGCGTGCCGATCCGCTCGACGGTGGCCTCCACCAGGTCGCCGGGCTGCAGGAACTGCGGTGGCACCAGACCTGCGCCGACGCCCGACGGCGAGCCGGTGGCGATCACGTCGCCGGGCTCCAGGGTCATGCCGGAGGAGATGTCGGCGATCAGCCGGGCGACGCCGAAGAGCATGTGGCGGGTGTTGGAGTCCTGCTTGGTCACACCGTTGACCTTGAGCGAGAGGTCGAGGTTCTGCGGGTCGGGGATCTCGTCGGCGGTGACCACGACCGGTCCGAACGGGCAGTAGGAGTCCTGTCCCTTGGAGAAGAACCACTGCCCGGAGCGGCGCTGGTCGCGCGCGCTGACGTCGTTGACGATGCTGTAGCCGAAGACGTGCCGCAGCGCCTCGGCCTCGGTGACCCGGCGGGCGGTGCGGCCGATCACCACGGCCAGTTCGCACTCCCAGTCGAGCTGCTTGGTCAGGTCGGCGTTGTGCAGGATCGGCTGCCCGGGGCCGGTGACGGCGGTGGCCGGCTTGCCGAACAGCACCGGACGGTCGGGCAGTTCGCGTTCGGTGTCGAGCGAGCGGTGCGACTCCGCGACGTGCTCGACGTAGTTGAGGCCGACGCCGACGACCTTGCCGGGGCGCAGCGGCGCACAGAGCGTGACCTCGGCCAGCGGCAGCGACGCGCCGGCCGCCGCGCCGGCCAGCAGCGCGCGGGCGGTGGCGAGGGCGGGCTCGCCGGCCCGGATCAGCGCGGCCAGGTCGCCGGGCAGTTCGGCGCCGGCGGCGGTGGCGAGCGCGGCGAGGTCGGCCACCCGGTCGCCGGTCCGAGCGCCGAGGCGCGGGGTGTCGCTGCCGCCGGTGCGGTAGCTGAGCAGGTGCATCGAAAGCTCCTTACGGAAGGACGGGGTGGTGGCCGCCGTTGTCCGGGTGCGCCTCCTCGCGGTACATGCCGAGGGAGCGCATCACCGGGAAGTCGTTGAACGAGAAGAGGCAGGCGTCCTCGCCGGGGTCGGCGTTCGCGTGCTCGTGCCAGGCCCAGGACGGCACCACGAAGATGTCGCCCTGCTGCCACTCGAAGCGCCGCCCGGCGATGACCGAGACGCCGCGGCCCTTGGCCGCCGTGTAGACGACCGAGCCGGTGTGCCGGTGCGCGAGGGTGGCCTGGCCCGGCCGCAGCAGTTGCAGGTGGGCGCTCATGGTCGGCATCACCGAACCGCCGGTGACCGGGTTGGCGTACTCCATGATCACGCCGTCGTACGGGGACCCCTCGCCGGCCCGGGCCAGCCGGCACAGGGCCTCGTAGCTGGGCCCCCAGGGCCAGCCGAGCAGGGGGGAGTACGGGCGGCCCCACTTCTCGGCGCCGTACGGCAGCAGCGTGCCGGCGTAGCTGAGCAGCGAGGAGTTCACGACCGTGCCGGGCCGCTGGTACAGCTCGGGGTGGACTTCGTAGAAGCCGGCGTCGAGCGCGTTGACGAGCGGGATGTCCAGCCCGTCCTGCCAGATCACCGGTTCGTCCGAGTCCTCGTTGCCGTGCTCGTGCCAGGTGTTGTTCGGCGTGATCGCGAAGTCGCGCGGCCCGACCTTGAGCTTCTGGCCGTCCACGATCGTCCAGGCGCCGGTGCCCTCGTGGACGAAGCGCAGTGCGGCGGCCTGGTGGCGGTGCGCGGTCATCGCCTCGCCGGGGCCCATGATCTGCAGGCCGGTGTAGAGCAGTCCGACGGCCGCGCTCAGCTCGCGCCGGCCGGGGTTGACCAGCATCACCACCCGCCGGCCGGCGTCGTCCGCCCGGACCAGCGGCAGCGCCTTGCGGACGAGCGGCGCCAGGTCCGCGTAGCGCCAGAGCACCGGGACGGACCTGGGCTGCGGGTACCAGGGCTCGATCTCGTTGGCCACCGTCCAGAGCGCGCCCGCCTCCTGCTTGGCCAGCTCCTCGTAGTAGGCGGCGAGTTCGGGGCTGTCCCCGACCCTGGCCCGGCCCAGCCGGGTGTCGTCGTAGTCGTTCACGCTTCCTCCTGGTGGGAGCCGGGCTCCTGCGGGGCGTCGGGCCGGTGTCCGTCGGGGAACGTCACCGGCAGGTGCGGGTGGTTGTCGACGTGCAGACGGAAGACGTCGAACCGGTTGTAGTGGCCGACGATGTCGTGCATCTGCTTGGGCCGGACGCACCGGGCGAGGTCGATCTCGGCGTAGACGATGCCCTCCTCGTCGACCAGCGGCTCGGTGACCGGGCGCCCGTCCGGGCCGAAGACGCCGGAGAGCGCGGCGCGCGGGCGGGCGAGCTGCTTGCGTACCTGCTGGTCCTCGCCGGCCACCAGGTCGACGATCTCGGGCGAGATCGTCGAGCAGGAGACCACGGTGAACACCTTGCCCTCGAAGCAGTGCGCGGCCGCGCGCAGCGCGATCGCCTCCGCCATGTCGTAGTCCTCGGGCGCGACCGGCAGCGCGATGTAGCTCGCGGCGTGCACCAGTTCGCCCTGGGCGAGCAGGGTGAAGCGGGCCAGCGGGTTGGTGTTCTCGCCGCAGGCGAGCACGCCGAGCGGGCCGACCGGTGTCCGGTGCACCACCAGTGAGCTGCCGTCCCCCTGGGCCCAGGTCAGCTTCTCGGCCCAGGTCGGCACGAGCTTGCGGTGCACCCCGAGCAGCCGGCCGTCCGCGCCGATGGTGAGCAGCGTGTTGTACAGCGTGCCGACGCCGTGCCGGCCGCGCTCGTTGACACCGATCACCAGGACCACGCCGGCCCGGCGGGCGGCGGCGCACAGCGCGTCCACCTGCGGGCCGGGCACGTCGACCGAGGCGTGGTAGAGGCGTTCGAACCAGGGGGACCCCTGGAGTGGGTTCATCGTCCAGTTCCAGTACGGGTAACCGGGCACGAAGACCTCGGGGAAGACCACCAGCGCGGCGCCGTGCGCGGCGGCCTCGGCGATCAGGGCGACGGCCTTGGCGACGGTGGCGTCCGGGTCGAGGTAGACGGGGGCGGCCTGGACGGCGGCGGCGGTGAAGCGGGGCAGGTGGGGCATCCGGTCCTCCCTCAGTTCGGTACGGGCTCGGTGGTCTTCCGGCCGGGCCGGTCCGCCGGTCGGGCCGGCGCCCGCTCCGGCGGCGGGTCGTCAGGACGGTCGGGCAGCCAGCGGCGGTGCACCGGCGCGGCCGCCTCGGGCAGCAGCCGCAGCCGCGGCGCGACCCGGTCCGCGCCGGGCCCGGGCGGCCGGCGGCTGCCCGCCTGCCAGGGCTGCGGCCAGCGCGCCCCGGGGCCGGTGTAGCCCTGCTCGGCCGCGGCGTGCAGCGTCCACAGCGGGTCGTACAGCTGGGCCCGGCCGACCGCGACCAGGTCGGCCCGGCCGGCCAGCAGCACCGAGTTGGCGTCGTCGTGACCGGAGATCGCGCCGACCGCGACGGTCGGGATCCCGGTCGCGTTGCGGACCAGGTCGGCGAACGGCACCTGGTAGCCGCGCCCGTACGGCACCCTCTGGTGCGCGACCACCTCGCCGGTGGAGACGTCCAGCGCGTCCGCTCCGGCGGCGGCCAGCGCCCGGCAGATCGCCACCGCCTCCGCCTCGGTGGTGCCGCCCGGCGCCCAGTCGGCGGCCGAGATCCGCACCACGATCGGCTTTCCGGCCGGCCAGGCGGCCCGCACCGCGTCGAGCACCTCCAGCGCGAGCCGCAGCCTGTGCTCCAGCGGGCCGCCGTAGCGGTCGGTGCGGTGGTTGGTCAGCGGGGAGAGGAACCCGGAGACCAGGTGACCGTGGCCGAACTGCAGGCCCAGCACGTCGAATCCGGCCCGGTCGGCGCGGGCCGCGGCGGCGGCGAAGTCGGCGGCCACGCCCGCGAGTTCCGCTGCGCCGGCCTCGCGCGGGGGCGGGCCGGCCGGCTCCCAGGGCAGGGGAGAGGCGGCCAGCGTCGGCCAGCCGTCCGCGAGCGGGTGCCCGATCCCGTCCGGGCCGGGCACGTTGCTCGCCGCGCGCCGCCCGGCGTGGGTCAGCTGGATGCCCAGCGGGGTGTCGCCGAGCTCGCGGACCGAGCGCACCAGCGCACGCCAGGCCGCCTCCTGGGCGTCCGACCACAGGCCCGGGCAGCGTCCGGTGGCCCGGCCCTGCGCACTGACCGCGGTCATGCCGGTGAAGACCAGACCGGCGCCGCCGAGGGCCTGGGCGGCGAGCTGGGCCCGGTCGAAGCCGCTGGGCAGCCCGTCCACGGCGGTGAAGGTGGCCAGCGGCGGCACCACGATCCGGTTGCGCAGCTGCAGCCCGCCCAGCCGCAGCGGCCGGAACATCGGCGGAACGCCCGCGCCGCCGGGGGAGGTTGCGTCGCCGCCCGGCGCGTTGCCGTTCGTCGCGTCGCCGTTCGTCGTGTCGGCGAGGTCAGCGTCGACGAGGTCGGCGTCGGCGAAGTCGGCGTCGACGGAGTCCACGAAGGCGGCGTCCCGGGCGCGCAGGTTGCCGTACGTGACCCGGCGGCTGCGGGTGAGCAGGTTGAAGGCGAACTGCCCGGCGCCCTGGCCGGTGTGCCGCCCGACGGTCTCGAACCACTCCAGGCTCGCCTGCGCGGCCCGTTGCGCGGACTCCACCACCGGCCGTCGCCCGGTCTCGTAGGCCGTCAACGCGTGCTCCAGCACCGGCTGTTCGTGCAGCGCGGCAGCCAGCGCGAGGGCGTCCTCCAGGGCCAGTTTGGTGCCCGAGCCGATCGAGAAGTGGGCGGTGTGCGCGGCGTCCCCGAGCAGCACCACGTTGCGGTGGTGCCAGCGCGCGTTGCGCACGGTGGTGAAGCGGATCCAGCGCGAGGCGTTGGGGATCAGCCGGTGTCCGTCCAGGTGCCCGGCGAGCAGCTGCTCGCACCGCCGCACGCTCGCCAGGTCGCTCTCCCCGCGCCTCGACTCCCGCCCGGCCAGGGCGTCGAAGCCGGCCTTGTGCCACGCCTCCTCGGCGATCTCCACGATGAAGGTCGAGCGCCGGTCGCCGTACGGGTAGGCGTGCACCTGCAGGGCGCCGAAGTCGTGCTGCTCCACGATGAACGTGAAGGCCTCGAAGACCTTGTCGGTGGCGAGCCAGATGTAGCGGCAGTGCCGCTCGTCGAGCTCGGGCCGGAAGGCCTCCGCGAAGGCCGCGCGGGTCGCCGAGCGCACCCCGTCGGCGGCGACCACCAGGTCGTACTCGGCGGCCAGCCGGGCGACCGGCGGCGCGGGCGTGCGGTAGCGCACGTCCACCCCCAGCTCGGCGCAGCGCTCCTGCAGGACCGCGCGCAGCCGGTTGCGGTCCAGCGCCGCGAAGCCGTGCCCGCCGCAGGTGCGCACCTGGCCGGCGTACCGGACGTCGATGTCGCTCCAGCGGGCGAACTCGGCCGACAGGGCGGCGAAGACCTGCGGGTCGGCCTGGGCGATGCCGTCCAGCGTCTCGTCCGAGAAGACCACGCCGAAGCCGAACGCGTCGTCGCGGTCGTCGCGCTCCCACACCGTGATCTCCCGGTGCGGCGCCAACTTCTTGGCCAGCGCGGCGAAGTAGAGCCCGCCGGGCCCGGCGCCGATCACCGCGACCCGCCGCACCCCGTCGCCCACCGGGAGCCCTCCGGCGTCTGCCGGCACCGCTGCGCCTGCCGGCACCCCTGCGTCGCTCATCGGTACTCCTCCGGCTGCTGCGGACCGGATTCGGCGAGCGCCCGGCGCACCTCGGCGGGCCAGGGCTCGGCGCCCTTGGCCTGCGCGGCGGCGTGCACCACCGACATCCGCCCGGCGGCGGCCAGGCCCTGCGGGCCGTGCACCTCGAACGCGTAGTGCAGCGAGGAGCCGCCGACCCGCAGGACCCGCAGCTCGGTGCGGACCGGATCGCCGAACCAGAGGCGTTCGCGGTAGTCGGCCTCGAAGTGCACCCGTGGGATCCGGCCGAACAGCCCGGCCAGCCCGAGCCGGCGCAGCAGCACCGCCTCGGCCGCCTCGACCCAGCGCTGCACCGCCGAGAAGTGGTAGTGCCCGGCCGCGTCGGTGTCCGACCACTCCACCCGCCGCCCCACCGCCACGCTGGCGGGCCGCGCGGCGGCCCGGCGGCGCAGCTCGGCCCGGTGCAGCTTGCCGGTCGCGGTGCGCGGCAGCTCGGTGACGAACTCGACCTCGCGCGGGTACTTGTACGGCGCGATCGTCCGCTTGACGTGCTCCTGGAGCTCCCGCTCCGTCTCCGGCCCGGCCGGCACGCCCTCGCGCAGCACCACGTACGCCTTGACGACGCTGCCACGCCGCTCGTCGGGTGCGCCGACCACCGCGCTGTCCAGCACGTCCGGGTGGCCGGCCAGCACCTGTTCGACCTCGGGCCCGGCGATGTTGTAGCCGGCGGAGACGATCATGTCGTCGGTGCGCGCCTGGTACCAGAAGTACCCGTCGGGGTCGCGGACGTAGGTGTCGCCGGTGAGGTTCCAGCCGTTGCGGACGTAGCCGAGCTGGCGCTCGTCGCGCAGGTAGCGGCACCCGGTGGGGCCCTTGACGGCGAGCAGGCCCGGCCGGCCGTCGGGTACCGGCGAGCCGTCGGCGTCGAGCACGGCGGCCCGGTAGCCCGGGACGGGCCGCCCGGTCGCGCCGGGGCGGATGTCACCGTCGGCGGCGGAGATGAACACGTGCAGCAGCTCGGTGGCGCCTATCCCGTCGACCAGCCGCTGTCCGGTGGCCGCGTGGAAGGCCTGCCAGACGGAGGCCGGCAGGTGCTCGCCGGCCGAGACGCAGCGCCGCACGCCGGCCAGCCGGTCGGCCAGCCCGGCGGCCAGGATCGCCCGGTAGGCGGTCGGCGCGGTGAACAGCACGCTCACCCGGTGCCGGGCGACCTGCTCGGCGAGCTCCTCCGGGCCGGTCTGTTCCAGCAGCAGCGTGGCGGCCCCGGCCCGCAGCGGGAAGACCACCAGCCCGCCGAGGCCGAAGGTGAAGGCGAGCGGCGGCGTGCCGGCGAAGAGGTCGTCGGGGGTGGGCCGCAGCACGTGCCGGGAGAAGGTGTCGGCGTTGGCCAGGACGTCGCGGTGGAAGTGGAGGGTGGCCTTGGGCCGGCCGGTGGTGCCGGAGGTGAAGGCGATCAGCGCCACGTCGTCGGCGGCGGTGGGCACGGCGGTGAAGGGGCCGCGCCGGGCGGCGCAGCGGGCGGTGAGGTCGTCCGGTCCGGGGCCGCCGTAGGCCAGGACGGCGAGGCCGGGCGTGGCGGCCCGTTCCAGCTCGGCCAGGTTGCGGTGGTCGCACAGCGCCGCGACCGGCAGGCTGATCTCGATCATCGCGGTCAGCTCGGGCGCCCGCAGCAGCGGCATGGTGGTGACCGCCACCAGGCCGGCCTTCAGCACGCCGAGCCAGCACGCCACCAGCCAGGGGGTGTTGGGGCCGCGCAGCAGCACGCGGTTGCCGGTGGCAAGGCCCAGGTCCTCGGTCAGGACCCGGGCCACCGCGTCGGCGTGCTCGCGCAGTTCGCCGTAGGTCCACTGCTCCGTCGGGGTGAGCAGGCAGGGCCGGTCGGGGCCGAGGCGCTCGATCGTCTCGTCGAGCAGCGCGTGCGCGCAGTTGAGCCGGTCCGGATAGGCCAGCTCGGGCAGTTCGAAGAGAAACTCCGGCCACTGGTCGAGCGGCGGAAGGCTGTCGCGGCAGAACGTGTCCAGATGCGCTGAGGGTGTGAGCTCCATGTGGCGGCACCTCTTCGGCGAGCGGGGAGTGAGGCCAGTATGGCGCTCTGGTGACGCCAGTCAAGAGAGCGATACACGCATCGGAGTGAGGGGCTGCGCCTGCGCGGCGGCCCTCTGCCCGGCGGGCGGGTGGCCCGTGGGGCCCGGTGAATATGACCCTGGCATGCCAAGGTGAGGAGCGGTCATCGGAGGGGGATCATGTGAGCCTCCGCAGGTCTCGCGGGCTTTCCACCCGCCGGAACGCCCCGCTCGGCGCGTCTCGACCGGCTCGCGGCCTGCGGGCCGGTCCAGGAGTTCCAGACGCCACCTGAGCGCCCATCACCCGTGCCGGCCGTGGCGCGGGGGTATTCGGCCGGCGCGCCGGACGCCGGCCTCCTCCGATCCGGGGGCCCGGCGTGCGCGGGCCCCGCAGGCCGGGCTTCGGCGTCCCGCCTGCGTCGTCCGGAGGCCGTGGCCCCTGGTCCGCTTCTCCGGATCGAGCCCCGGGTGGTGAAGTCCGCCCCCGGGGAGTGCGACTCCCCGGGGGCGGACGGCCAGGTCGTCGGCCCGGGCTCCCCGGCGGCCGACCCCCGTCGGCGCCGGGCCGCCGGGGGTCAGTGACGGGAGAAGAGAACGGTCAGGGCGAGTACCAGGAGGATCAGCAGACCTACGGCGAATGCCGCGATCCGCGGGAGGTCGTCGCGCTGGTCGCCCTGGTGGTGCGGCTGGTTGTACAGCGGCTGGGGAGGGTGCTCGGGCGGCGCAGCGGTCGCGAACGACGGGCGCGCGGGAACGCCCGGCCCCGGAGCGACTGCCGCCTCCGGGGCACGCGCCGGTGCCGTGGGGGCCTGCGCCTGCGGTGGACGTCGGTCCACCGGCTGAACCGGCTGCCCCGGCGCACCCGCCCGCGGCGCGGGCGCCGGGGGCGGCTCGGCGAGCTGCCCCGCCGCGGGCGGGTCCGGGGACGCGGGGCCCGCGTGCGGTGCGGGCGCCTTGGACCACACGGCCGCCGGCCCCGCCCGGCCTGCTGCACCCGGAGTGCCCGGAGCGCCCGGAGCGAGCTCGTGGAGCAGCCGGCGCCAGAGCTCGGGCGGCAGGTCGGGCGGCAGGCCGGGTTCTGCCTGTTCGCCGGGGGGTGGCACCAGCCGGCGCAGCAGTCGAGCCTCCAGGCCGGTGCCGGGACGGACGAGTTCGCCCAGCCACGCCCCGAGCGCCTCGGTGTGGTGGGGGTCCCGGGTGTGGGGGGCCACCGCCCAGCGGAACAGCCAGGCGGCCCGTTTCGCGAGTCTGTCGTCGTCCGCGCTGTCGTGGCCGACCGGGTCCAGTCCGGGTCGGTAGAGGTAGAGGCGCTGGTGCAGGACTTCGGCGCAGAGCTCGGACGCCTGCTCCGCGCTGCGCCCCCCGCGGCGGCTCAGGCCGTCGAGCAGCCGGTTGACCGCCGGGAAGGGGAGGGCCTCCTCCCCGAGGAGGCCGAGCACGTCCCTGTCGCTCAGCACGGCGATCCGCCGGTCCAGCTCGTGGCGCACGGCCTCGGATGGGGCGGGGCCGATCCTCAGGAGGTCCTCGTGCAGCCGCGACAGCGAGGGCGGCGAGGGCGAGGGAGCGGGGGCCGGCAGCGGTGTCTCGTGCACCGGCTCCTCGTACAGGGGCGCCTCGTCGGGGTCGTCCGCCGCCTCGTAGCGGCGTCCCCCGGTGTGCGCGCCGCCGGGCCGGTCGCCGGGCCCCTCGTGCGGCCGGTCGCCTGCCCGGCCGTCGGCCCGGGTGCCGGTCCAGCCGTCGGTCCAGCCCTCGGCCCGGTCACCGGCCCAGCCGCCGGGCCCGGTGGTGCGCCGGCTCCCCGGCCGGCCGGTGCCGGTGTGCACCGGGTGCTCGCCCGGCCGGGCGGCGGGCGTGGAACCGCCGCCGGGCCGCCGCGGCCGGACGCCGAGCACGTCCGCGAGCTCCCGCAGCCGCGCCTCGGCCGGCAGCCCCGCGCCGTCCGGCAGCTCCCGCGTCAGCTCCGGCAGCCCCCCGGACCGGCGGCCCTCCTCGGTGGCGGCGAGGCACCGCTCCACCAGGTGGCCCGCGAGCTCGTGCGCGAGGTCCGGCTCGGGGCGCCTCGGGTCGATGCGGTAGCGCGACCGCTGCTGCCCCGAGTCGGTCGACCAGTCCGCCACCCAGGTGACCATCAGGTCGTGACGGTCCGTCATGTCGTAGGTGGCGAAGGTCCACGCGCGGCCCAGCCACCGGTAGCCGAAGACCTGGTACAGGCCGGCGATGACGACGCCGGACCGGTTCTCCCCCGGCCAGCCCGGCAAGGCGTCGCTGCGCAGGGAGAGGCGGTGCGTTGGGCGGCGCAGCAGGGCGGCGGTGGCGGCGGTGAGCGCCTCACGGACGTCGGGCAGCTGCGCCAGCGTGTCGGCCCAGGCCGGTTCCGCGGCGTCCCACAGGGCGGTCCGCGGCACCGGATCGCACCGGCCGCTCTCCTGTTCGGCGAACTCCTGCCGGCTCCACGTCCAGTCCCGCAGGCCCAGGCAGGTCCTGGGGCCGAGGAGGTTGGCCGGCCCGAGCAGGACGTGCGCGGCGGTGTTGGGCCGGCCGCCGGCGTCGGCGGTGGGCCACCGCTGGACGAGGGCGGCCTCGCCGTCCTGGAGGACGGTGCGGACGATGCTGGGGCGCAGCGCGTCGTCGACCCGGAGCATCGGGGCGAGCTCGTGGGCGAGGTCCTCGGCGCGTTCCCTGGCGCAGGACCAGGCCGCGGCGGCGGTGCCGGAGCCCCGCCGGCCCTGGTTGCCCTGCCAGCGGAACGCGATCTGGTCGACGGTGTCGAGGGGGCCGGTGCCGGGCGTGCTCATGCGTCCACCTCCTCGCCGGGGCCGCCGTCGGCCAGCTCGACGATCCCGTGCATCGCGAGCAGCGAGAGCAGGGGTTCGAGTACCCGCTGGGCCCGGACGCCGCGGGGGTAGCGGCTGTCCTCCTGCCGTCCGCCGGTCGCCGAGGCCACGTGCAGGGTGCAGTGCAGGGCGGTGTCGAAGGGGCGCAGCCAGGCCTTGCCGGCGTGGCGCTCCAGCAGTGCGTACACGTCGCGGCTCTCCTCGTGGATCCGTCGGCGGCTCAGCGGGGTGTGGCCCGGTTCGCTGAGCCAGCGGTCGACGGGGGGTTCGGATCGCAGCAGGTCGGCCTTGGCGACCACGACGGCGGACGGGACCGTGAGGTAGGGGCCGGTCCTGGGGATGCGGTCCAGGGCGGTGGCGAACGCCGGGTCGCCGTCACGGTTGACGTGCTGGCCGAGCGCGGTGCGGATGTCGTCGAGCTGGGCGAGCGGCATGGCGAGCGTGGGGTCGACGACGAAGACCAGGGCGTCGATGCCGAGCAGGAAGCGCAGCAGTGCGTCGGTGCGCAGCAGGTCCTCGCCGGCGAGGTCGAAGAAGGCCAGCGGTCGGATCCGCCCCCGCGCGTCGGTGATCAGCAGGGACTCCACGAAGCGGGCGGACTCGCTGTGCCCGAGCCCGGCGGTGTGGGCGAGCACCCTCCCGTCGCGCAGCGGCACCACCCGGTTGTTGAGGAAGCTGGCGTGCTGTTCCGGGTTGACGGACTGCCAGCTGACGCCGTACGGCTTCAGCCGGTCGTCGGCGATCTCGGCGATCATCTGGGTGAGCAGGTGGCTCTTGCCGGTGTTGGACTGCCCGATCATGGCGACCGTCAGCGGGCGCCCGTTGGTCAGGTAGGGAACGGGGATGTGGTGCGGCGGCACGCCGGCGTTGCCCTGGCAGAGCTGGAAGGCGCCGCGCAGCTCGTCGGCGAGCAGCCGCGGACTGCGCTGCGCCCCCAGGTCGTACGGCTGGAGCTCCTGGACGGCGTCGGGGGTGTAGAGGGCGGCCGGGTCGAAGCGGATCAGCTCCAGGCAGTACGGGCAGAGCACCTCGCCGGGCGCGGCGTCCGTGGCCTGCTCCGGCTCCGGCCCGCCGCCGCCGTGGCCGACCGCTCCGCCGGGCGGCGCCGCGCCGGCGGAGCGTTTGAGCGCGAGGGCCCGGTCGAACGCGGCCCGGTGGGCGGTGAGGCCGTCGCCGGCCAGCCGGGTGGCCGCGGGGGCCCGGTCGGGGGCGAGCAGGCCGAGCAGGGCCGCCGGGGCGGGGCGGTCGGAGGCCCGCGGGGCGAACGAGGGCCCCATGGTGTGCGCGAGCGACCGGTGGTCGGCCAGGTCGGCCGGGGCCCGGTCCGGGTCGCCGGCCCGGCCGGTGACGAGGCGGTACATCACCTGGGCGGCGCTCCACAGGGCGTCGCGGGGATCGCTGCGGCCGATCCCGCCGCGCACCTCCGGCGGTGCGTAGGGCGCGGGGCCGCGGGGCGCGCGGGGCCGCCCGGTGTGCGTCACCGCGTCCAGGCCCCAGAGCTGGATCTCCGAGCCGTCCCAGCGGACGGTGGCCGGGGTGATGCCGTGGTGGACCAGGCCGAGCTCCGCCAGCAGGCCGACGGCGTCGACCAGGTCCCGTTCGATGATGCGCAGGTGGGTGCTGGGGAGGCCGTGCAGCTTGTCGGCGGTCCGGCCGCGCGGGGGCCGGTAGAGCACGAACGGCTCGGCCACGTCGAGCTCGTAGCCGATCACGACGGGGAACGGCCGGGCGGCGCCGGGGCTCCCGAGGGCGTGGTGGAGCCGCAGCGCGGCCGCCGCCTCGGTGTCGAGCGCGGCGCGGGCCGCCTCGGCGGCGCCGGGCGCGTCGGGGTCGGCGATCCGGACCTGGACGCACCGCACGCGCTCGTTCAGCAGCGCGTTGCGCGTCCGGGGCAGGCCCCGGGCCGACGGGCCGGCATCGGAGCCGAACCGGGCCCAGGCGTGGCACCGCCTCCCGTCGGGATCGAGGAAGGACAGTTCGACGGGCTCGGCACGGGCGGGGCCGCCGCTCTGCGGGCCCGGCCCGGGGGCGCTCACCACTGCTCCTCCTCGGTGTCGGACGGCGCGTCGTGCCGCGGCCGCACGGTCTCGACGACGCCGGCCCGCAGCGCGGTCAGCCGCAGCATCCCGGCGTACCGGCCGGCCGCGGTCCGGACGTCCCGGCTCTCCTGGTGGCCCGCGGCCGTGCCGACGACCGGGTCGGCGGCCGAACCGGCGGCGGAGCCGTCGCGGGCGGCCTCCGGGGCGAACCGGATCAGGGCGACGGCCGCGGGGTTGCGGCTGAGCAGGTCCAGCTGCTCGGCGGAGCTCAGCTGGACCACGCCCTGCCCGTCCGGGTCGACGGTGGCCGGGTCGGCGACCCGTCGGGCGTCGATGCCCAGGAGACCGGCGGGCCCGCTGCGGACGCGGTGCGGCGCGGTGAACGGCGGGGCGGGCAGCACGTCGTTGTGCCGCAGGTGTTCGCGGGCCACGCCGAGGAGTTCGCGGACCCGCTCGGCGATCCGCTCCTGTGCGGCGTCGCCGGCGTAGCCGCGCTCGACCGCACCCCAGTACGGCTCCAGGGCGGTCAGGGTGGCGTCGGTGAGGTCGGCGGCCAGGGTCGGCACGAGGTCGGGGCCGCCCTTGGCCTCGCCGCGCTCCAGCCAGCGCGGTGCGCCGGGGCGGGCAACCGGACCGGGACCGGAGCCGGAGGCGCCCTCCCCGTCGGGGCCCGGACCGGCCTCCCCGATTCCGGCGGGCTCGTCCGGCCCGGCGTCGGGCCACCGGTCGGGCCGCGGCGGGACACTGGTCCAGTCGAACTCGTCCTGCCAGGACAGGTCGTCGTCGCCCTCCTCGGCCGGCCCGTTCAGCCAGTCGTCGGCCGCCTCCTCGGTGGCTGCGGGCGTGTCGGAGGCGAGGTCGCGCGTCGCCTCGTCCTCCGCGGCCTCGGCGGTCGCCCGCAGCACCCCGACCACGGACAGTGCGGCGTCCGCGCAGTAGCGCCGCTCCTCGACGGCCCAGCACTCGCGCAGGGCGCGGGCCAACAGGTCGTCCAGGCCGTTCAGTTCGTCCTGCAGCGGGGTGACGCCGCGTTCGCGGCCCCAGCGCTGGGCGTGCATGTGCCAGGCCCTCAGCAGGAGCCAGGCCCAGCACCCGAGCGCGAGCAGCAGGCCTGCCACGGCCGACCAGACCGGAAGGCCGGCCAGCTGCGCGGTCACCGCGGCCACGGCGGCGCCGGCGAGCGCGGCCGCACCGAGCCGCCGGGCGTCCGCCGGCCGGGCCGGGCCGCCGGGCAGGCGGAAGGCGACCAGCAGCATGCCGAGCACGACCAGCACGGGGACGGTGAGGGCGGCCGCCGTGGCCGACCAGGTCCAGAGGCCGCCGGCGGCGCCGAGGAGTCCCGTCACGGCGAGCACGCCGTTGCCCGGCGGGTCGGGGTCCAGCGTGCGCTCGCCCGGTTCGGGCGCGCGCAGCCGGTCGAGGTCGGCCAGCAGCGGTGCGTTGGACAGCGGCTGCACCTGCTCGGAGAGCAGGGCGAAGCGCTGGGCCACCGAGCGCAGCGGCAGCCCTTCGCGCAGCAGCCCCAGGGCGAGGCTGCGCAGGCTGTCACCGATCCGCTCGCCGCTCGTACCGGCGGGTGCCACCGCCATCCCGAGCCGGGCGAGCCGGGTCGAGGACTCGGCGGCGGACTGCACGCCGGCCGTCCCGCCGTCGCTGCGCAGTACCTGCCCGACCACCTCGCGGTAGCGGTCCAGCGCTTCCCGGGCGCGGCCGAGCGCCGACTCCAGCTCGGCCCGGCCGGCGCCGGTGAGCAGGCCGGCGGGGCTGCCGAAGGTGACGAGCTCGGTCTCGGCGTCGGCCAGGGCGTCGACGGCCGCGTGGTGGGCGCGGGCGGCGGCTCCGCCCTCCTCGCGCCGGCCGGGGCTGCCGGTGGTGGCGCCGGTGACCAGCGAGGAGAGGGCGGGCGGCAGGTCCCCGCCCGTACGGGCCGCCGGTCCGGCGGGGGAGGCCGTGTGGGAGCCGGCGAACCGCAGCAGCGCCTCGCTCCACGCCTGGCTGCGGACGTCCGCGGACAGGCCGTGTTCCAGGACGCGCAGCCCCGGAGCGGCCACCCCCTCGGGGAGGCCGCCCAGCACGTCCAGGGTCTCGTCGTACACCTCGGGGATGCTGAGCAGGTCGACCAGGACGGCCAGCGCCTGCGGGTCGTCGGGCGCGGCCGGCTCCTGGAGGCCGTCGCCCGCCTGGAGGTCGCCGGCCCAGAGCAGGCCGGCCTCGGGGCCGCGCAGGGTGGCGGGTCGCACCAGCCGGCGTTCGGCCGGGTAGCCCTCGGAGGCACTCGCCGAGAGGCCGCCCACCAGCAGGCAGAGCACGTGCACCCGGCCGGGGGTGCGGTAGCCCATGATCTGCTCGTACCGGGTGCGGTGCTCGGCCAGCCCGGCGGGGGTGTCGACCACCAGGAACCGCTGGTCGTGCGGTTGCGGCCGGCCCTGGCGGGCGAGGCGGG
Organism: Kitasatospora sp. NPDC032757; assembly: GCF_055579305.1. Classification (NCBI taxonomy): domain Bacteria; kingdom Bacillati; phylum Actinomycetota; class Actinomycetes; order Kitasatosporales; family Streptomycetaceae; genus Kitasatospora; species Kitasatospora sp. NPDC032757. The sequence continues at coordinate 70,142 of NZ_JBVINN010000027.1, forward strand.
CCGAGACGGCGGCCCGCAGGCCGGCCGGGTCGGTGCCGGCCAGTTCGTCCGTGCGCAGGTCGAGGTGGACGACCGGTGCGGACTGGGTCAGGGGTGCGCTCACGCGGGCTCACCGCCCCGGCGGTCCGTGGTCGGTCCGTCAGGGTCCTCGTCCCACCAGGACGGGCGGTACGGCGGCTCGGACGGTTTGTGCAGCGGCGGCTCGGCCCACTCCGGGGACGGCTCGTGGCCGCCGTCGCGGCCGGGGTCCCGCCCGGACCCGCGGCCCGGGTCGGCGCCCCGCTCGCCCTCGTGGGGCCGCTCGTCGGCGTAGGACCGCTCGTCGGCGTAGGGCCGGTCGGAGTCGCGGTCCGGTCCGCCGTCGTGGGCCCGGCCGGCACGCCGGTCCCGCCCGTCGCCGTCGTTGCGGTCGCCGTCGCGGCCCTGCTCGGTGCCGGGCCAGGCGCCCCCCTCGGCCGGCCGGACGGTGCCCCAGTCGTCCTCCTCGCGCACGGCCCGCGGCTGGTGGGCGGGCCCGTCGTCGTCGACGTCCTCGACCGGCCGCGGCGACAGCTCGCCGCGCTGGATCACCTCCAGCAGCCTGCCGAGGTTCGGCTGCACGGCACGCTGGTCGCCGAAGTCGAGCCTCAGCGCCCCCGGCAGGGTCTCCGCCCAGAACTGCCACAGAGGGCGGAACCAGCCCTCGACCCGCTCCCCGCCGATCTCCCGGCGGGACTTGAGCATGCGCAGCTGCTGCGGCGCGACCTGCTCGACCAGCCGCACGAACAACGGATCGGGCCGGCTGGCCGAACGCGACAGCCCGACCGGGCGGGCGCTCATCAGCCGGCTGCAGTAGTCCCCGACCGTGCGCTCGTCGTCCAGCACCGTCCAGCGCTCGTAGGCACGCAGCAGCTCGGCCCAGCCGGAGACGCCGTTCTGCTGCTCGCCCAGGCGCAGCCGCACACCCGGCACATCGGTGCCGCGCTCGCGGAACAGCCGCAGCCGGATCAGCTGCGGGGAGTCCTCGGGCCCCTCCAGCACGTCCACCTGGCCGTTCCACAGCAGGCAGAGCAGCCGGTGCAGCACGTTGCGCCGGTCCGCCTCGGTGGAGACCAGCCAGTCGTCCCGGTGGCCGAGGCGCTGGCGCCAGCGCAGCACGTCCTCGCTCTGCTCGTTGTCCTTCACCTTGGCCCAGTGGCGCAGCACCTTGCGGGCCTCGGGCACCTCGGTCAGGCTCATCTCGCTGCGGAACAGCACGACCGTGATCGACTCCGTGTCGACCCCGCGGAACTCCGGCCGCGCGTCCTTGGGCAGCCGCAGCTCCTTGCGCAGGAACGCCTCGACCTCGTCGACGTTCTTGACCCGCGGGTACGTCACCAGCGCCTTGAGCGGCCCGGTGCCCTCCGGGACGAAGCCGGCCGGCAGCAGGCCGGCCAGCTTGCGGCCGAACTGTTCCAGCGCCTCCTTGCTGACCAGCTCGGCCTCCTCCGCGCTGCCCGCCGCCGCGGCCAGCAGCACCCCCATGGACGGCAGCAGCGGACGCTCCTCCAACTGCGCGCCGCTCTCGGCGAAGAGCCGCTTGACGCCCGCCTCCACGACCGCCTTGACACCGCCGACCGCGCCGTCGGGGCTGCGCCGGCTCGCCGTGTTCGCGGCGCGCCACTCGTCGCCGCCGACCAGCCGCAGCAGCAGGGCGGCCTGGTCCTCGGTGTTGGTCAGGCCCTCGCGGGCGGCGAGCCGGGTCACCAGGTCGTCGTAGAAGTGCTTGAGGTCCCGCTGCGGCGGCAGCAGGTAGGAGACGCCGGTGCGGTCCTCGTACAGCACCCGGGACTGCTCGGCGAACGCCCTCGGCTCCTGGTCGGAGTGCTTGCGGAAGGCCGAGACCAGGCGGCTCACCTCGGCGTCCAGGGCCCGGGCGGTCGGCTCCCAGCGCTGCTGCTGGTTCTTCCAGCCGTCGTGCCAGAGCTGCCGGCTGCGCCAGCGGTACCAGGCGTCCTGGGCGCGCAGCACGGCCTGGACGTCCTCGTCCCCCCAGCGCGGCTGGGCCAGCCCGCCGATCCGGCGCTTGATCCTCGGGACGGACGGCGGCTGGTCGCGGGTGCCCGGCGGCAGCGCGGGCATCCGGGTGCGGTTGTCGAGCATCCCGAGGAAGCCGAGCCGGGCCAGGTCGTTCGCCTCCTGCGGAACGCCCTTGACGATCCGCTCGACCGTGAACGGGTCCACCGTGGCCAGCAGCTTGTCCACCGCCCTGCGCGGCGCGAAGTCCCTCGCCATGTCGGCGGTGCGCAGCGCCACCTGGCGGGCCAGGTTGGCGAGTTCGGACTGCATGTCGCTCAGCCGGGCGGCCAGCGCGGTCTCGATCGCCGAGCTGCCGCGCGGCTCCGGGGCGAGCGGCTGCAGTTCGAGCGCCGGCCGCTCCAGCAGGTCCTCCAGGCCGGAGTCGGCGAACATCTGCTTGACCAGCTCCTCCGCGGACCGGTCGGAGCGGTGCGAACGGTCGCTCAGCTGCTCGACCGAGGCGCGCAGGATCCGGCCCGAGACCAGGGCGGCCAGCTCGTCCACGGGCGCGGTCATGGAGGCGACCAGGCTGGTGGAGACACCCCGCCGGCCGATTCCGGACGGCGCCATCGCCGCCCGCTGCACCCCCCGGTTGATGAAGCTCGCGGCGAAGGTCTGGTAGTCGTCGTCGGCCCGGGCGCGGGAACTCTGCCGGCCGTCGCCGAGCTCGGTGCCGATCAGCGACATCACCAGCGACACCATGGAGCGCCGCAGGTCGTCCTGGCGGATGCCGGCGGTGCGGTTGAACAGGAAGGCGGTCGGCAGGATGCCGGTGCGCAGCCGGATCGGGGCGGTGTGCGGGTAGCGGATCCGCAGCGTCAGGTCCTCGTCGAGGTCGCCGAGTTCGGCGCCCTCGACGGGCGCGTTCTGCTCGTCCACCAGCCGGAAGAGGTCCACCAGGGCGCGGGCGGAGTTCAGCTCCGCCTCGCGGCCGCCGCCGGTCGCCGGCGGGAACGCGGACGGCATCACCACCAGCGGGTAGATCTTGACGCCGTCGAAGCGCTTCTCCCGGAAGGCGTGGTTGATCAGGTAGAGGTAGTCCAGGAAGATCCCGGCGCCGGTGCCGCCCGCGACCGAGAAGGCCACGAAGACGTCGCAGCCGGACACCTGGCCGCCGCCGAGCTGGCTCAGCACGCCGCCCGCGCGCGCGAGCGCGTCGATGGCCTGCATCAGCGGCTCCAGCACCGGGTCCGGGCCGTTGCGCAGGGTGCCGAACAGGCCGGCCCGACCGACCGTGGGCAGCTGCCCGGCGCCGTTCTTCAGCGGGGTGACGCGCGGTTCGCTGTTGCGCGGCGGCAGCCAGGCGGCGGTCTCGTCGGGGAGGCTGGCGCGGAGCATCTTGGTGACGTCGGGCGAGCTGTCGAAGTTCGGCAACAGGTCGTGGGTGGCGCGCGAGGTGCGGCTGTAGGCGGCCCGCAGGGCCGGGTCGACGGTGGCGTGCGGCAGCCTGGCCAGGTCCGCCTCGCTGAAGTCGGCGTAGACGAACTGCAGGCAGTCCGGCAGCTGGTAGGGCGCCAGGTCGCCGAGGTGGCCCAGGGCGGTGCCGTCGGGGCCGCACAGTTCGGCGCGCAGTCGCCGCTCCAGTTCGGCGCCGACGAGGCCGCCGGTGCCGCCCAGGCCGACGAAGAGCATCGGCTGGAAGATCTTCATGAGGTCCGCCTTCATCCGGCCGCGCGGGGCGGCCGGCTCGGGTGTGGCTGGGACGGGTGTGTCTGGACGGTGGAGGGAGTGGGACGGTCGGGGGCGGGCCGGGGCGCCGGGCGGGCGCCCCGGGTCACCGGCGGTCGGGCAGGGTCACAGGTAAGGGGAGACCGGCGGCTGGTCGGCGGCCGGTGGTCGCCCGCCGCCGGCCGGCCGGCGCGGGTCGGCCGTCGCGCCCCGCCCCGGCGCGATGTCCAGGCTCAGCCCCTCCGCCAGCGGCACCGGGTGGCCCGGGTCGAGGCGGGACCTCGCCTGCCGTCGGGTTTCGAGCATCGCCCCGCCGTCCTGGTTGCGCTGCACCCGGTAAGGGCCGCCGGGCCGTCGCACGATCCGGGGGTTCGGGCCGCCCACTCCGACCACGTCGAACTCGTACCAGCCGCCCGTGCCGGCGGTCGCGGTGAGCTGGCCGACCTTCTGGCCGTCCGCGTCGAGCAGGAGCAGCGAGAGCCCCGCCGGGCTGGTCCGCGCCCACCGCAGCCGGCGCAGGGTCAGCAGCACCACCACGGCGACCACCAGCACGATGCCGGTGATCAGGCAGGCCCACCACCACCGCTCCCAGAAGGTCGGCGGCGGGGTGACGGTCAGCGACAGCGGGCTGTCGACGAGGACCCGGTCCCGGTCGGAGGTGTCGACCACGGTGACCTTGCCGCCGAGCCGCAGATCGCCCCGGTCGAGCAGCCCCCGGAACGCCTTGGACCCGCCGGCGGTCAGCGTGACGTCGACCCGCCGGGACTCCCCGGGCGCCAGGGTGATCTGCCCCGGCTCCAGCTTCAGCAGGCCCTCGGAGCTGTCCGTGACGGCCAGCCGCAGGGTGTGCGCGACGCCGTCGCCGTTGTGCAGGGCGACGGTGCCGGCGACCTCGTCCCCGGGGTGGATGCGCCGGTCGGCGCCGCCGTCGAGCGTGAGTGAGGCCGTCACCAGGGGCACCGCCGGGGCGACCAGGGTGCCCGCCGAGCGGTCCTCGTCGGCGATCAGCCCGGCGGCGGTGAGGGTGCCGGAGGCCTTGATCCGGCCGGTCGCGCCGGCGGGCACGGTGACCGTCCCGGTGAAGGTGGCGTCGCCGCCCTTCGGGTCCGGGGCGACGCCGTCGTCGGCCAGTCTGATCGGCACGGGGGCGAAGCCCTCACCGGTCAGGCCGGCACTGACGCCCAGGTCCTTCAGGTCCTGCGGGTCGGTGATCTGGAACCCCTTGCGGGTCTGCAGCTTGAGCGTCACCACCGCCTGCTCGCCGGCCCGCGGCGAGGGCGGGGCCATGGTGATGGAGCTGCGCAGCGCACCGCGCCACAGGACGCTGACGGAGGCCAGCTGCGCCCGGTGGTCCTCGGGGGCGTCCAGGTGGATCCGCCACTGGCCCGGCAGCGGGTCCGTGATGCGCAGCGACTCGACCGACTGCTGGCGGCCGGAGAGTTCGAACTGCGAGACCGGGTCGGTGGTGGTGCCGGTGATCTCGCGGCCGGAGGGGTCGAAGTAGGTGGCCGTCACCGCCGGGTCGCCCTTGTCGACGACGATGCTGCCCACGGTGGTGAGCGGAGAGATCCGCACCTGGAGGTCGATCGGCGGGCGGCCGCTGCCCCCGGGGGTGGTGCGCAGGCAGTGCGCGGCGGCGAAGGCGGTCTCCAGCGCGCTGCCGACGGTGGCGGAGTCCGGCACCACCGAGGCGCGGGGCTTGGCGTCGGGGAGGTTGACGCAGCCGTCCTGGAAGCCGCCGGCCGCCATCCGGTCCAGGGCGGCCCGGTCGATGTCGGAGCCGAAGCCGAGCGGCCAGACCTGGATGCCGGCGGCCTTGGCCGCGGCGAGGGCGCGGCTCAGGGCCTCCTCGCCGGCGGCGGCGCGGTGGGCCGGATCCCCGTAGGCCGGGCTGTCGCTGACGTCGAGCTTGCCGTCGGTGAGGACGAACAGGACCCGGGGCGTGGCCGGGTCGGTCCCGGTGCTGAGCCGGCTGACCCCCTGCAGCACGGCGTTCGGGAAGTCGGTGCCCTGGCCCTCACCCGGGGCGCGGCTGTGCAGCTTGCCGATGCACGCGCCGATCTGGTCGCGGCCCGCGGCGTCCAGGACGGTGGGCGGGCAGACCTCGTCCACCGGGTGCTGGGAGTCGTTGTCCGCGCTGGCGAAGCCGAACACGCCGATGGTCGAGGCGGGGTGGACCTCCCCGAGGGCGATGCGGACGGCGGCGGCCCGCTCGCGGTCGAGGTCGGCGGCCTTGAGGCTGCCCGACTCGTCCACGGCCACCGCGTAGTTGACCGGGCCGATGGCCGCCGGGGCGGCCGCGCCGGTGCCGGGCTCGTCGGCCGCGGCCGGGCCGGGCGGCAGGCCGGCGGTGAGCAGGGCCGCCGCGGTGAGCGCTGCGGCCCGACCGAGGCCGCCGGCGCGCCGGGGCCCGGGCGCCCGTACGCCGGTCGTGCCGCGCCGGCGGAAGGGCGCGAAGGGCAGGTGTTGCACCGTCGTCTCCTCTGGATCAGGGGGCGTTCGGCCGGCCGCCCGGTGGAGGGCCGTCCGAAGGGGGCGGGCCGGGCGCTCAGGTGAGCAGGAGCCCGGCGGTGGCGAGGACCGAGCCGGGCGCCAGGCAGGCGACTCCCCAGCGGATCCAGCGGTACTTGGCGGCGAGGATGGTGCTGACGTCGACGGCCTGGACCAGCAGCCAGTCGAGCGGGTCGCGGCCGGCCGCGGCCACCCGGCCGGCGAGTGCGGACCGGCCCTCCGCGGCGACGAGGTCGCCGAAGAAGGTGACGCCGTCGCGGTCGCGCAGGGTGCCGGTCCGGGGCAGGATCGCCCGTACCAGCGCCACGGCTCCGGCGGCCCAGAGCAGGCCGCCGAGCGCGAGCAGCACGGCGGCGAGCGGTCCGGGCCGGTCGGCGGCCCAGCTGCGGCCCAGCAGGAGGGCGGGCAGGCCGAGGGCGGCGGTGAGCAGGATCGATGACTTGGTGTCGGCCCGGCCGATGTCCTCGCGTACTGCCGCCAGGAGGCGGTCGGCGACGAAGCGGGCCTCGTCCGGGCAGGGGGCGGCGGGGGGGTGCGGGGCCGGGCCGGTCTCGGCGTGGGTGTCGGTCACGAGTCGTCAGCTCCATTCGCCGGGGGACCACGGGCGGTCGTCGCGCTCCCGGTCGTCGTCGGGGCGGCGTCCGTCGTCGTGGCGCTCGTCGGGGCGGCGTCCGTCCGGGCGGCGGTCCTCGGTACGACGGTCTCCGCCGGCGGCGTCGGACCCGGGGTACTCCCAGTCGTCGAAGGCCTCGCTGGGCCGGCGGCCGGTCCGGGCCGCGGGGGGCCGCTGCGGGGCGGCGGGCTCGGCATCCACCCACAGCGGGGTGAAGGGGGGCCGGTCGCTCCCCGTGTCGTCTCTCCGGTCGTCTCTCCGGTCGTCGTTCCGGTCTTCGTTCCGGTCTTCGTTCCGGCCGGCGGTGCGGCCGGTCCGACGGCGGTCGTCGTGGTCGTTGCGGGCGTTGCGGGCGTCGCCACGGTCTTCCCGGTGCCGGTCCTCCCACCGGGTGGCGTCCTCGTCGTCCTGACCGCGACCCCGGCGCCCGCCCGGCGACAGCTCGGCCCTCCGAGCCGGCTCGCGGAGCGGTGGCCGGCCGAAGCTGCCCTCGACGCGGTAGGCGGTGGTCCCGAGCAACTCCCTGACCTGCGACTCCAGCTCGGCCGACTGGATCACCCCCTTCTCGACCAGCCGCAGGGTGTGGTCGAGCAGTTCACGCTTGTCGGCGCGGGACTCCTGGCGCAGCATCTCCATGAACGCGCGCGCCTCGTCCTGGTTGTCGGCGAGCATGAAGCAGATCTGGCTCCACTCGCCGCCCTCGAGCATCGTCCGGAACTTGCGCATGCGCATCTGCAGGAGCTCGGTGCGCCGGTGCTCCTCGGCCAGCGCGCGGTCGTGGCTGCGTGCCGCCGTGCGGTCGTCGTGGTCGAAGTTCCGTTCCGCGTCGACGTGCTGGATGGTCTTCTTGTCCACCGCGAAGCGCACGAAGAGCTCCGCCCGCAGTCCGAGGTCGTAGCCCAGGTCGTCCCACTGCCCGTTGCGGCAGGCGGACTTGACCGCGCGGTCGGCCTCCGCGGCGGCCGACACGGGGTAGTTCGAGCAGATCCCGCGCAGGCGCTCCACCAGCGGTGCCCGCAGGCGCACGGCCACGTTCTTGACCTGCTCGTCCACCACCTTGCGGTAGTCGGTGACCGACCACTGCACGTCCGCCTCCACTTCGAAGAAGGTGGCGCTGCCGGCCGCGGGGACCTGAAGGGTCAGCCGGGTGACATGGGTGCCCCTGGCCACCTCGCAGACCGTCACCGGGCGTGCCATCAGGGGCCGCCCGAAGTGCTCGGTGCCCATCGCGGTGACCACGCTGTGGCCGCCGTTGCGATAGAAGAGCACCAGGGCGACCTCGGCGCTCGGGTGGCGGGCGCCGGCGTCCGGGCGCGGGTACTCCCTCAGCAGCGGACCGGCCGGCTGCTCGGGCGTGCCGGACCTGCCCCGGCCGGCGGGCTTTGCGGCGGCCCGCGGGTTGTCCGTCATCGTTCCTCCTCCGATGTCCCGACGGCGTCGGCGGACCGTCCGTCGTGACCGTCGCGGCCGCGGCGCCCGCCCCGCCCCTCCCGGCCCCCGCCGTGGTCTCCGCCGGGGCGGCCGCCGGTGGCGAGGTGCCAGAGCTCGCGGCCCCGCGCGTTCGGCAGGGGATCGTCCGGGTCGTTCATCATGCGGCGCAACAGCCAGTCCAGCAGCCGCCGTTCACTGTCGGTGCTCAGCAGGGCCGGCAGCAGCGCGGCCAGGCCGGCCCGGGTGTCCGGGCCGTCGTCGTCGACGGCACCGCGAAGCCAGAACTCCAGGCAGTCGGTGGCGGCTTCGTGGGAGCGCGGTGTGCGCAGCGCCGTCCACATCAGGTCGGCCAGTGGACCGGTCCGGTCGGGGCGGGTGACGGCGAGGGCGAGCGGCAGCGGCCAGTCCAGGTAGTCGCCGAGGTCCGGCGAGGCCTCGCCGTCCCAGACCTCACCGACCGTGGTCAGCGCGAGCCGCACGACGGTCAGCAGGCCGAGGTCCTGGTAGGGCACCCGCTGGTCGCCGGTCCAGTCGGCGAGCCGGCGCAGCACCGCCCGGTCGTCCGGGCCGGAGAGCAGGCGGACGACGCTGTGCGAGGCGAGCGGAGCCTGGTCGTCCTCCTCGTCGGTGCCGATCCGGGCCAGTCCGTCGAGTGCGGCCTCCACCGGGGCGGCGTGGCCGAAGCCGAGGGCCAGGGCGGCGGTCCAGCGCAGGCGCGGGGAGTCCGACTTGGTCCAGTCGCGGACGAGGGCCCGCACGGCCGGCCGGTGGCTCTCGTGCCGGGCCGTCTGGTCGAGCACGGTGGCCGCGAAGGCCCGGCGCTGGGTGGTGCGGGCGGTGGCCATCGGACGGACCAGCTTCTCGTAGCCGTTGGCGAAGTCCCGGGCGCAGAGCTCTCCGGAGGCGAGGGCGGCGCGCACCCAGATCTCGGGCCGAGGGTCGTCGGCCAGCAGCCGCATCCACCGGACCATCGGCTCGCGGGCCGGGTGGTGGCGGTCCCAGACCTCCGCGAGCACGGCGGCGGGCAGGGCCGAGCCCCGGTAGCGGACGATCCGGGCGGGCGCGCTGATGCCCGCCGTCTCCACCTCGCCCTCGGTCAACTCGGCCCGGAGGTAGGCGAGATCGGAGACCGGATCGTCGCAGAACAACGGGCGGGCCGGGGTGTTGCCGGGGTCGCGGGCCACCGCCAGCTCCCAGGTGAGCAGGTGGGCCGCCTCCGCCACGGTGCTGTGCACGGCGCCGTTGAGGACGGCCAGCGCGATCCGGGAGGCGGTCGGGTGCAGCACGGTGGCGGCCGAGCGGCCGGTCTCCTCGGCCGCGCCGGCGATCTCGCGGTCCGCGCCGGCGAACCACTCCTGGGCCTGCTGCGGGGCCAGGCTCCGGCAGCCGCCGAGGAGTTCCTCGCGGGTCAGCCTGCCGAAGACGTGGGCGGCGATCAGGTCGGCGAGCAGTTCGGCCTCGGCGGGGCGGAGGTCCTCCAGCCCGACGCCGGCCCGCAGCTCGGGGTCGTCGGCCAGCTCGGCCGCCCACGCGGCCCGGGCGGCCGCCTCGTCGCCGGTCCCACGGGCGCCGTCACCGGACGCGTCACCGAACGCGTGACCGGGCCCGTCACCGGAACCGGACGCGTGACCGGACGCGTGACCGGAACCGGACGCGGCACCGGGCCCGTCGGTGCACGCGTCGCCCGGCTGCCCGGTGTCCGCGTCCGCACCCCCGGCGGGTGCGGACTCCGCCGCGGCGCCGGCTTCGGCGCGCTCGGCGGCCCCGGCGGCTTCGGTGCTCTCCGCGTCCGGGCCGGCCAGATGTGCGGCCAGCCTGGCGCGCAGCAGCTGCTCGGTCGGAGCCGGCGGGCAGATCCGGCCGTACCGCCCGGACAGCAGGGGCGTGGCCGTGGGGCCGGCGGCCACCACCAGCACCGCGTAGGAGCCGACGCCGGCGAGCGCGGCGGCGAGCGCGTCCAGCTCCAGCTCGCCCGGGGGCAGGCCGGGATTGCCGTGGCCGGAGGGGAGTTCGAGCAGGTAGCCGTGCCGCTGCCCGCCGTTCCCCTCGACGGTGGCGGTCAGCTGCGGCACGGCCGTCTCCGGGGAGACCCGGGAGACCCGGGCCGGTGGTTCCGCGGGCCCGACGGCCCGCACGCCGTCCTGCGGGCCGTCCGCGGCCGGCGGCCGGTCCTGCGTCAGCTCGTCGAGCAGAGCCAGCGCGGTGCAGGTCCGCCCGGCGCCGGGGGCCGCGGCGAGCACCAGGACCCGCTGCCGGCGCAGCGCCTGCTGCAGGTCGACGTAACCCTCCGGCTCCAGGTAGATCCGGCGGACCCGCCGCAGCTCCGACTCGGGCACCGGGCCGCTGACCGCGCCGACCGCCTGCCGGCTGTCCAGCCGCAGGTGGACGTCGCCGATGTGGGCCTGGTGGAACACCGTGCGGTCGAACAGGTTGTGGTCGCCGCCGACCTGGTACGAGCCACGGGCCTGGCGGTGCGCGCGGGAGGTCGCGCCCATGCCGACCGCCGCCCCGCCCTCCTCCTCCTGCTCGTCGAGCAGCCGGTCGCGGCTGCGCTCGCGGAACCGGCCGGCGGCGCGCTCGCGTTCGGCGCGCTCCTGGTCCTCCGGGTCCTGGGCCGGCCGGTCGCCGGCGGGGTGCTCCCCGTCCGCGGCCCCGGGTTCGGCGCCGCCCGGGGCCGGGCGCTCCTCGTCGGCCCGCTCCGGGTCGGCCCGGGGCCGCTCGCGGCCGTCCCGGTCGCCGGGCCCGGACGCCGGGCGCGCGCGCTCGGGCCGGTCACGCTCAGGGCCGTCGCCTTCGGACGGTTCGCGCCGGGGGCGGTCCTCGCCGGCGCGCCGGTCGGCCCGGTCGCGCGGCTCGTCCGCCCGGCGCGCGGCCGGGGCGGCGGGGGCGTTCCTCGGCTCAGCCACGGTGCGCCCCTCCGGTGGTGCGGCCGATGTGCACCGGCCCCTGGTAGGTGTTGTCGCGGTGCACCGACACGTCGCCGTGCACGATCGTCTGCTCCGGGATCTCCTGGACGTCCTGTGGTTCCCGCACCTCCGGCACGAGCGGGGCCGCCAGGGTGTACTCCGCCGGTTCCCGCCGGCCCGGCGCGTCCTGCCCGCCGCCGTCCTGCTCCGCGCCGTCCTGCTCCGCGCCGTCCGGCACCTGTGCAGGCCGGGGCCGGCCGGGGAGCCGGACCCACGCGGGCGTGGCGCCGTCCTTGGTCCGCAGGTCGGCCGGCGCGTAGTCATCGGGGTCGACGAAGCGGCCGCCGTGGTGGACGACCTCGCGGTAGAGCGAGTCGGAGACGACCACGACCAGGTCGGCCCGGTCGCGTTCGAGCAGCAGGCGGGCGGCGGCCGAGTCGGTGAGCCGGCAGGCGAGGTCGACGGCGTGGCCGCTGATGCCCTGGGCGTCGTGGGTGACCGGGCCGACGTGGAGGCCGACGCGGAGCCCGAGCGGCATCCGCAGGTCGGGGTTCTCCCGGCGCAGCTGCTCGTGCACCTCGGTGACCCAGACGCCGAGGATGCGGGCGGGCGGGACGGTGGGGCCCACCGCCGCCAGGATGCCGTCGCCGCGGTCCTCGCGGTGGACGGCGCGGGCCGGTACCCCGGCCTCGGCGAACGCCCGGTCGAGGACGGCGTACAGCTGCCGCCGCATCCGGGTCTTTCCCGCATCGTTGTAGGCGCCGGACTTCCGGACGTCCACGCTGACCACCAACTCGTACACCGCGTCGACTGCTTGGTCGTGCACGTTCACCCCCACGCTTGTCTTCGGCACACCGTCAGAATCCGGCGCCGGGCGCCGGGTTGTCTGTGATGCTTTACATGCGCCGGCGATCCCCCGCTCTCTGCGCTCAGAGGCGCGGTCTGGCCTCCGGCCGTTGGTCGTGCGGCCCCTGCGCGAGCAGGAGGAGCGGGGCGGGGGCGAGGATCTCGACCATCCGGGTGCCGGTCCGCACCAGCCCCTGGTCACGGAGCAGCTTGAGTGCTTTGGCCACCGCCTCGCGGGTGGCGCCGACGGTGGCGGCGAGGTCGTCCTGCGCCAGGTGGACGACGGACGCCGAACCGCCCTCGGCGGAACGGGTGCGGGCGGGCCCGGCGGTGGCGTCGGTGGTGGAGAGCTCGACGAGCCGGCTGGCGAGGCGCTGGACGACGGTGAGCGAGGCGAGTGCCGAGCGTTCCCGGTCGGAGTCCCGCAGCCGGGAGGCGAGCTGGGCCATCACCTGGCTGCCGACCCGCGGGCTCGTGGCCAGGAAGCGCCGGAAGCCGTCTCCGGGTATCACGAGCGCCTCGACCGGCCCGAGCGCCTGGACGGTCGCGCTGCGCGGCCGCTGGTCCAACGCGGCCAGTTCGCCGATGAGCTCGCCCGGTCCGCGCAGGCCGAGGACCAGCCGGGTGGCTCCGCGGTCGGTGGCCACGAAGACCATGGCCCAGCCGGCCAGGACCAGCAGGACGTGGGTGGAGCGGTCCCCCTCGGACAGCAGGTGCTGCCCCGCCGCGAAGGTCTTCGGGGTTCCGAGCGAGACGAGTGCTTCATGGTCGTGGGCGGTGAGGGTACGGGCGAAGGGCAGATCGCCGCCGAGCAGACCCATGCCACCCCCCTGATGATCGTGAACTGCCATGATCCGGTCCGACGTTGGGAGATCGTAGACCCGTCGGATGCGGATTCAGGCCAGATTTCTCACAACGGGGTCAAGGTGGTGGGCGTGTGACTCAGGAGGCTGGTGAGGCACTCCGGCGAGGGCCTGACGCGCTCCGCGAACGATGGTGAAACCGCAGGTCGGGGCGGGTGCCGGGGAGGCATCTGTGCAGACTTTGAAACAATTCGGACATCGAATGGCAACAGCTCGGTGTACACGCTCCGTTCGCCCTCTCGCGCGGGCACCGGCGCCGGTGCCCGCGGCCGGCCGGGCACGGCGGCGGCGGCCCCCCCCGGGGCGCGGGAGGTCCAGGTCAGGCCGTGCCGGGCCACGGGCGAGGAAGGTACCCGTGCTCTGCCGGCTGCCCGGGCCGGCCCCGGGACGGCGTCAACGGCGGGGCGCCGGCGGAACGGCCTGAGCCCGCACCCGGCCGGGCGGTCCGGTGAACCTCACGCGGGTTCGAGGACGATCCAGACCTGCCCGGGGTGGAAGGTCATCGGCCGCCCCGCGTAGCTGAACTCCGTGCCGGCGGAGGCGTCGGACCGCGACCAGGTGCCCCGGTACGCCGCGCCGTCCCGCAGGAAGACCGCCTCACCGCTGCCGACGGTCGGCGCGTAGGGCACGAGGTGCCCGAACGAGTCGACCAGCCCTCGGGGCGACGTGGTCTCGGCGACCTTCTGCACCACGATCGTCGGCGCTCCCATCTGCCCGGCGTCCGTGGTGGTGGCCGGCCTGCCGTCGACCGCCACCAGGTACCTGCCCTCCGCGGCGGACCAGGTGAAGGTGAACGAGGCCGCCGGCATCCGCGCGGTGAACGAGGCGGCCGGGACGCCGCCGGCCGGCGCGTCGCCGAAGCGGAAGCCGACGTCGCGGGCCACCGCCGCGTCCGGGAAGTGGCCCAGAATCCCGGACGGCACCACGTACTGGTTGAACGGCGGCACGTTCCACTGCCCGCGGAAGAACGAGCTGTCCTGCACCGGCGAGCTGTTGAACACGTCCGCTGCGGCGAGCACCGGCAGGAACGCGGTCTGCGCCCCGGAGTACGCGAAGTCCACCCGCCCGTACTGCTGCAGGATGGGCAGATCGCTCTCCCGGGCGCTGCGCACCGGGCCGATCCGGTCGCCGGCGGGCAGGTGGTTCGAGTCGTAGACCGCCAGGAACCGCGAGAGGCCGCCCTCGACCTCGATCGCGTACACCACGTCGGCCGCGTTCACGCCGGTCTGGGGCCTGGCCGCGGCGGCATTGTCGATCTTGACGGCGATGATCCTGCCCGCTCCACCCGGCAGCCCGGTGAGCGGCGACACGGCACCCGCGCCGCCGGGACCGGAGGGGCCGGCCGGCGGGGAAGCCGACGGGGCGGGCGGCAGGCCGGCCGCCGTGTGCCCGGGGCCGCCCCCGCCGCCGACGGTGAGCACGACCGCCAGCAGGATCGCGAGGAGCACGGCGCCGCCGCCGACGCCGAGGGCGACGAGCCGGTGCCCGACGGTCAGGGATCTCCACCGGGCCGTCGCACGCTCGAAGGTCTTCATCCGGGCTCACCTCCGTGCACCCGGTCATCAGGGACTCGGGCACCTGTGAAGACGCGGCCGCCGACCGGCCCGGTTCCGTCCGCGGCCGCTGACCGGCCCGCGGCGGCCGGTTCGCTCACACCCGGCCGCGACCGGCGTGCGGCAGCGTTAACCATCGATGATCAGTCGGCGTGATGCGGTGGTAACCCGGGCTTCCTACGGTGCTGACGGTGGGGGTGCCCCCACGGTCGCCCGCAGGAGCCGCACGGTCCGGCGGGCGGCGAGGAGGAGTCCTACCGAGGGGGAGCCCCTGTGACGGCGTCGGGCCCGAAGGCCACCAGCACCGTGAAGACCGTCTGCTCGTACTGCGGTGTCGGCTGCGGGGTGCTGCTCGACGTCACGACGGACGCCGCCACCGGGCGGCGCACGGTGGTCAAGGCGTCCGGCGACAAGGGCCACCCCGCCAACCTCGGCCGGCTCTGCACCAAGGGCGCCACCAGCGCGGACATGCTCGCCGCCGCCGGCCGGCTGGGCACGGCACTGGTCCGGGCGGAGCGCGGCGCCGAGCCGGCCGCGACGGACGTGGACGAGGCGATCGCCGCGACCGCGCGGCGGCTGCGGGAGATCCTGGACGAGCACGGCCCGGACGCGCTGGCGTTCTACGTGTCCGGCCAGATGAGCCTCGAAGCGCAGTACCTGGCGAACAAGCTGGCCAAGGGCTTCGTGGGCACCAACCAGATCGAGTCCAACTCCCGTCTCTGCATGGCCAGCGCGGGCACCGGCTACAAGCTCTCACTGGGCGCCGACGGGCCGCCGGGCTCGTACCGGGACTTCGAGCACGCGGACGTCTTCTTCGTCATCGGCGCCAACATGGCGGACTGCCACCCGGTCCTCTTCCTCCGCCTGATGGACCGCGTCAAGGCGGGCGCCAAGCTCGTCGTCGTCGACCCGCGCCGCAACGCGACCGCCGACAAGGCCGACCTCTACCTGCAGGTCAGGCCGGGAACGGACCTGGCGCTGCTCAACGGCCTGCTGCACCTGCTGGTGGAGAACGGGCACACCGACCCGGCCTTCATCGAGGAGTTCACCGAGGGCTGGGAGGCGATGCCCGGCTTCCTCGCCGACTACACACCCGCGACGGTCGCCGGGATCACCGGCATCCCGGAGGCCGACATCCGGGAGGCGGCGCGGCTCATCGGCGAGGCCGGGGAGTGGATGAGCTGCTGGACGATGGGGCTCAACCAGTCCACCCACGGCACCTGGAACACCAACGCGCTGGTCAACCTGCACCTGGCGACCGGTGCCATCTGCCGCCCCGGCAGCGGCCCCTTCTCGCTGACCGGCCAGCCGAACGCCATGGGCGGGCGCGAGATGGGCTACATGGGCCCGGGTCTGCCGGGCCAGCGCTCCGTCCTGGTGCCGGCCGACCGCGAGTTCACCGAGGGGCTGTGGGGCCTCGCCCCGGGCACGCTGCGCGCGGAGGCCGGCCAGGGCACCGTCGAGCTGTTCTCGCGGATGGCGGAAGGCGGGATCAAGGCCTGCTGGATCATCTGCACCAACCCGGCCGCGACGGTCGCCAACCGGAAGACCGTCATCGCCGGCCTGGAGGCGGCCGAGTTGGTCATCACCCAGGACGTCTTCGCCGACACCGAGACCAACGCCTACGCCGACGTGGTGCTGCCCGCCGCGATGTGGGCCGAGGCCGAGGGCGTGATGGTCAACTCCGAGCGCAACCTCACCCTCGCCCGGCCGGCCGCCGACCCCGTGGGCGAGGCCCTGCCGGACTGGCAGATCATCGCCCGCGTCGCCTGCGCGATGGGCTTCGCCGAGGGCTTCACGTACGACGGCGCCGAGGAGGTCTTCGAGGAGATCAAGCGGGCGTGGAACCCGAAGACCGGCTACGACCTGCGGGGCGTGACGTACGAGCGGTTGCGGGAGACCCCGGTGCAGTGGCCCAGCGCCTCCGTGGACGGGCCGGACCGCAACCCGGTCCGGTACGTCAACGACGGCGTCAGCCAGACCCTGCTGGAGCGGCCCGACGGCATCCGCCCCCGGCTGGCGTTCCCCACAACGAGCGGCCGCGCCTCGTTCTTCCCCCGCCCGCACCTGCCGGCCGCCGAGCTGCCCGACGACGACTTCCCGTTCGTCCTCAACACCGGCCGCCTGCAGCACCAGTGGCACACCCTGACCAAGACGGGGAAGGTCGCCAAGCTCAACAGGCTCGACCCCGGGCCCTTCGTCGAGGTCCACCCGCAGGACGCCGAGGCGCTCGGCATCGCCGGGGGAGAGCACCTGGAGATCGCGTCCCGGCGTGGCAGGGCCGTGCTGCCGGCGGTCGTCACCGACCGGGTACGGCCGGGCAACTGCTTCGCGCCGTTCCACTGGAACGACCTCTTCGGCGAGTACCTCAGCATCAACGCCGTCACCAACGACGCCGTGGACCCGCTCTCCTTCCAGCCCGAGTTCAAGGTCTGCGCCGTCTCGCTGAGACCGGTGCCGGCGCCGGAGCGCACGGCGGCCGCTCCCGTGCCCGCCGCCGTGGGGCCCGCCCCGGGGGAGCCCCGGCCGCACCCGGCACCCCTCGCGCCGCAGGGTGCGGGCACCGCTGCGCTGAGCAGCCTCTTCGGCATCGCGGACCTCGCCCCGCCGGCCTTCGCCACCGGCGAGCGGCACTTCCTGGCCGGCTTCCTCGCCGGACTGGACGCGGCCCCGCCGCAGGGCGCCACGGTGCCGGTCCTGCCCGCGCGGGCCCCCATCGACCCGGAGCGGGCCCTGTGGGTCAACGGCGTGCTGGCCGGCAGGTTCTCCCGCACCGCCGCCGGCGCCCCGTCGCCGGCCGTGCTGCCGCCCCCCGCGCCGCGTACCGGCGAGCAATCGCCGCCGGCGGCCGACGGGCCCGCGCGTGAGGTCCTCGTCCTGTGGGCCTCGCAGACCGGCAACGCGGAGGAGGCCGCCGCCATGACCGTCGGCCGCCTCACCGAGGCCGGCTGGCGGGCGAGGCTCCTCGGCATGGACGACGTCAGCCCGGCCTCCCTGCCGGCCGGCGCCCCGGTCCTGTTCGTCACCAGCACCTTCGGCGACGGCGACGCACCAGACAACGGCTCCGGCTTCTGGGCGGCCCTCTGCGCCGGGGGCGAGGCCCTCGCCGCCGACCTCGGCTACTCGGTGCTGGCCCTCGGCGACTCCAGCTACGACGACTTCTGCGGCCACGGCCGCCGCCTGGACCAGCGCCTCGGCGAGCTGGGCGCCACCCGGCTCGCCGCCCGCACCGACTGCGAACCGGACTACGCCGAGGCCGCCGGGAAGTGGCTCGACGAAGTCCTCGGGGCGCTGGCGGAGCGCCGGCCGGAGCCCGCCCGGGCGACGTCCGCCCCGGCCGGGTCCGCGGCCCGGCCCGCGCCCGCCACGGCGGTGACGGAGCCCGCCGGGCCCGGAGCCGCACCGGCTGCGCCGGAGCGGTCCGGCTACTCCAGGACCTCACCCTTCGCCACGCTGCTGATCGGCAACCGGCTCCTCAGCCTCCCGGGTTCGGCCAAGGAGGTCCGGCAGTACGCCTTCGACATCCGCGGCGGCGACCACGGCGACCTCGCCTACGAGGCGGGCGACGCGCTCGGCGTCTGGCCGGCCAACGACTCGGAGCTCGTGGCGGAGTGGCTCGCCGTCACCGGCCTCGACCCCGCCGACACCGTGCCGGTCGCCGACGCGGGGGACATCCCGCTCGGCGAGGCCCTGCGGACCAGGCTGGAGATCGCGAAGATCACCCCCGACCTGCTGCGCTTCGTCGCCGAGCGCACGGGCGACGGCGGCCTGCGGCGGCTGCTGCGGGCGGACAACAAGGGCGAGCTGGCGAAGTGGAGCTGGGACCGGCAGGCCGTCGACGTCGTCGGCGCGTTCCCCGTCCGGGCCACCGCGCGGGAGTGGGCCAGCGTCCTCAGGCGTCTGCAGCCCCGGCTGTACTCGATATCGTCCAGCCCGCTGGCCCACCCCGGCGAGGTCCGTCTCACGGTGTCCGTCGTCCGTTACGCCAACGACCTCGGCAGGGCCCGTAACGGCGTCTGCTCCAGCTTCCTCGCCGACGCCGCCGACGACGGTCCGGTGCCCGTCTTCGTCCAGCGCTCCCCGCACTTCCGCCCGCCCGGCGACCCCGCCACCCCCATGATCATGATCGGCCCGGGTACCGGGGTGGCACCGTTCATCGGCTTCCTGGAGGAGCGGCAGGCCCGCGGCCACACCGGCCCGAACTGGCTCTTCTTCGGCGAGCAGCGCGAGGCGACCGACTTCTACTACCGCGAGGAACTGGCGGCGTTCCAGGCGTCGGGCCACCTGGACCGTCTCGACCTCGCCTTCTCCCGCGACCAGCGCGCCAAGGTCTACGTGCAGGACCGGATGCGCGAGCACGGCCCCCGCCTGTGGGACTGGCTGCAGAACGGCGCCCACCTCTACGTCTGCGGCGACGCCGGCCGGATGGCCAAGGACGTCGACCGGGCCCTGCGCGACATCGTCTCCGCGCACGGCGGCCTGGACGACGACGAAGCCGGCGCCCACGTCCGGCAGCTCGCCACCGACAAGCGCTACGTCCGTGACGTCTACTGAGGACGCCCCTTGCCCGGGGGCGATCCGGCCGGGCACGCGCCGCGGCGGCCCCTGACGCCCGGGCGCCGGCCGGACGCGGCGCGTGCCCGTTTCCCCGGGCCTGCCCCGCACTCGCAGTCACCCGCAGCTCCCCGCATATGCGAGGCTACGGAGCGCAACATCATGGCAGATGCAAGCCGATGAGGGCATTCCGCCTTGGTTGATCGTCCAGTCCGCAGCTGAATCGCCGGTGTGCGGCACCACTCGTTCCGGGCCGCCCACCCTTGTTTCAATCGCCGTAATCGAATGGTCGAGGACGGTGGAGCGACGTGGACCTGAACACGGTGGCGGAGATGTGCGACGCCCGGCGCCGGGACACGTGGCGCCCGGGTGATGCCTGGCTGGGCGGCGGCACCTACCTCTTCTCCGAGCCCCAGCCCCACATCCGCCGGCTGATCGACCTGAGCCGGATGGGCTGGGAACCGCTGACGCCGACCGAGGAGGGCGGCCTGGAGATCGCCGCGACCTGCACGATCGCCGAGCTCTCCCGGTTCCCGAAGCCGGCGCACTGGACGGCGGCGCCGCTGTTCGAGCAGTGCTGCCGGGCGTTCCTCGCGTCCTGGAAGATCTGGAACATGGCCACCGTCGGCGGCAACCTGTGCAACGGGCTGCCCGCCGGGCCGATGATCTCGCTGACCGCGGCCCTCGACGGCGTCTGCCTGCTGCAGTCCCGGACGGGCGCTCTGCGGGAGGTCCCGGTCGAGGGGTTCGTCATCGGCGCCGGCGTCAAGGTGCTCCAGCCCGGCGAACTGCTCCGCTCGATCACCCTGCCGGCCCGTGCCCTCGCCGCGCGCACGGCGTTCCGGCAGGCCTCGCTCTACGGACTGGGCCGGTCCGGTGCGCTGGTGATCGGAATGCGCGACCCCGTCGACGGGACGCTCACCGTCACCGTCACCGCCTCGACCGTGCGGCCGATCCGCATCCGGTTCGCGCTTCCGCCGAACGCCGAGGCCCTGCGCGAGGCGGTGGAGTACGCGATCGAGCCGGGCGAGTACTACGACGACATCCACGGACTCCCGGCCTGGCGCAGGCACATGACCTTCCGCTTCGCCGAGGAGATCCGCCGCGAACTGACCGAGGAGGCCGGACGATGAGCTTCGAGATCCGCGTCAACGACCAGGACTTCGACGCCGAGCCCCGCCCGGGCCAGTGCCTGCGCACCTACCTGCGCGACCGTGGCTGGTTCGGGGTCAAGAAGGGCTGCGACGCCGGCGACTGCGGTGCGTGCACCGTCCAGGTCGACGGCAGACCGGTGCACAGCTGCATCTACCCCGCCCGGCGCGCCGAGGGCCGCTCGGTGACCACCGTCGAGGGGCTGGCCAAGGACGGCGAACTGCACCCGATGCAGCAGCGGTTCCTGGACGCCCAGGGCTTCCAGTGCGGGTTCTGCACCGCCGGTTTCCTGATGACCACCTCGGCCCTCGACGAGGAGCAACTGGCCGACCTGCCCCGGGCGT
Organism: Kitasatospora sp. NPDC032757; assembly: GCF_055579305.1. Lineage (NCBI taxonomy): Bacteria > Bacillati > Actinomycetota > Actinomycetes > Kitasatosporales > Streptomycetaceae > Kitasatospora > Kitasatospora sp. NPDC032757. The sequence goes on from NZ_JBVINN010000027.1 coordinate 90,620, forward strand.
TGAAGGAAAACCTGTGCCGCTGCACCGGCTACCGGGCCATCGAGGACGCCATTCGCGGGGTCACGCACACCGAACAGCCGTGCGCCGGGCAGGCCGTCGGCCGCAGCCTCGGGGCGCCGGCCGGGCCGCAGGTGGTCACCGGGACCGCCCGCTACACCTTCGACGTCGAGGTGGAGGGGCTGCTGCACATGAAGCTCCTGCGCTCCCCGCACCCCCACGCCCGGATCGTCTCGATCGACACCGCGGCCGCGCTGCGGGTGCCCGGGGTGCACGCGGTGTTCACCCACCACGACGCGCCGGACAAGCTGTACTCCTCCGCCCGGCACGAGCACCCCACCGAGGACCCGGACGACACCCGGGTGCTGGACGACGTGGTCCGCTTCGTCGGGCAGCGCGTGGCGGCCGTGGTGGCCGACAGCGAGGGGGCGGCCGAGGAGGGCTGCCGACGGATCGTCGTCGAGTACGAGGAACTCCCGTACGTGGTCGATCCGGAGCTGGCGATGCTGCCCGGCGCGCCGGTGATCCACCCGAAGGGTCCCGAGTCGCGCATCTTCCGTGCCGAGGACAACGTCTGCGGCGAGGTGCACGGCGAGATGGGCAGCGTCGAACAGGGTTTCGCCGAGGCCGACGTCGTCTACGAGGAGACGTTCCAGACCCAGCGGGTGCAGCACGCCAGCCTGGAGACGCACGGCTGCGTCGCCTGGTTCGAGGACCGGCTCGACGAGGCCGGGGAGCCGACCGGCGAGGAGCGGATCGCGGTCCGCTCGTCCACCCAGGTGCCCTTCCTGACCCGGCGTGCGCTCTGCGCGCTCTACGACCTGCCGCAGGAGAAGGTCCGGGTGGTCGCGGGCCGGGTCGGCGGCGGGTTCGGCGGCAAGCAGGAGATGCTGGCCGAGGACATCGTCGTGCTGGCCGCATTGAGGCTGCACCGTCCGGTGAAGCTGGAGTTCACCCGCGCCGAGCAGTTCCACGGCGCGACCACCCGCCACCCGTTCAAGATCACCGTCAAGGTCGGCGCCCGGAGGGACGGCACCCTGACGGCGCTCCAGTTCCGGGTGGTGGCCAACACCGGTGCGTACGGCAACCACGGGCCGGCCGTGATGTTCCACAGCGTCGGCGAGTCGATGGGCGTCTACCGGGCGCCGAACAAGAAGGTGAACGCCTACTCCGTCTACACCAACTGCGTGCCCGCCGGGGCGTTCCGCGGCTACGGACTCGGCCAGGTGACCTTCGCCCTGGAGTCGGCGATGGACGAGCTGGCCCGACGCCTCGGCATCGACCCGCTGGTCCTGCGCGAGAAGAACGTCATCGGTCCCGGCGACCACATGGAGGGCCCCTGCGGCGAGGAGGAGGACCTGCACATCGCCAGCTACGGCCTCGACCAGTGCCTCCAGGTGGTGCGCAACGCCATCGCCGACGACCGCAGCGCCGAACAGGCACCCGAGGGCTGGCTGGTCGGCCAGGGCTTCGCGATGGCCGCCATCGCGACCGGCCCGCCCGGCGGCCACTTCGCCGACGCGACGGTGAAGCTCCTGGAGGACGGCACCTACGACATCGCCGTCGGCACGGCCGAGTTCGGCAACGGCACCACCACCGTGCACAAGCAGATCACCGCCGGCGCGCTCGGCACCACGGTGGACCGCATCGCCATCCGGCAGTCCGACACCGACGTCGTCCGGCACGACACCGGGGCCTTCGGCTCGGCGGGCACGGTGGTCGCCGGCAAGGCCGTGATGAAGGCCGCCAACGCGCTCGCCGAGCGGATCCTCTCCTTCACCGCCGAGTACGCCCGCACGCCGCGCAGCCTGCTGCGGCTCGCCGCCGACGTGGTCGAGTGCGACGGGCGGCAGGTCTCCCTCAAGGAGGTCTTCGAGGCGGCCCGCGGCAGGGGTGTCGACCTCGCGGCCGACGGTCACTGGGGCGGCTCCCCGCGCTCGGTGGCCTTCAACTCGCAGTGGTTCCGCATCGCCGTCGACCCCGGCACCGGGGAGATCCGGATCCTGCGCAGCGTCCACGGCGCCGACGCCGGCAAGGTCATGAACCCCCTGCAGTGCCGCGGCCAGGTCGAGGGCGGCGTCGCCCAGGCCCTCGGCGCGACCCTCTTCGAACGGGTCCTCGTGGACGAACGCGGCGAGGTCACCGCCGCCGCCTTCCGCCGCTACCGGCTGCCGGCCTACGCCGACGTGCCGCGCACCGAGGTCCACTTCACGGAGACCTCGGACGCCATCGGGCCGCTCGGCGCCAAGTCGATGAGCGAGAGCCCCTTCAACCCGGTCCCGCCCGCCTTCGCCAACGCCCTGCGCGACGCCACCGGTATCCGCTTCACCGAGGCGCCCTTCCTCCGCGACAAGGTCTGGCAGGCCATCGCCGAGCACCGCGCGGCGACGGGTACGCCGAGCGGCTGACCGGCCCGGCCCTCGCCGGACCGCCGGACCGCCGGACCGCCGGACCGCCGGTCCGGCGAGCCGGCCGGGCACCCGTGCGCCGCCGCTTCCGGGCGCAGAGCCGATGAGGAGCCGATGGAGAGAGCGCCCGGACAGCATGGTGGGCGACCCGAACGGACGGGTCGCACCCCACAAGGAGGTCTCATGACCAGGACCCTCACGTCACTCGGCGACCGGATGCTGGGCGCGGTGCTGAAGCAGAAGAAGGCCGGCGCCTGTGTGCCGCCGGACTACTGCGGTGTCGTCGCCTGTACCTCGAGGAGCGGCTACTGCTCGGGCGGCTGGTGGTGGCAGCCGATGTGCAACGGCTACTACAACTGCACCGGCACCTGCAAGGGCACCGGCGGCCTCCAGTACAACAAGAAGGTCGCGTACGGCTGCTGACGACCGGATGGGCGGGGGCCCCGTTCCGGCGGCCCCCGCCCTCTGTCGCCCCCGGAACGGCCCAGAGAGGAACCGACATGCTCACCGCCCTCATCGCCCTCGCCGTCGTGCTCGGCATCGCCACCGCGGCCAACCTCGTGCTCACCTTCGCCGTCATCCGCAGGCTGCGGACGCTGGAGGAGGGCGGCACGGGTGCCCCCGACGCCCTGCCGGCGGTCGGCACCGCCGTCGGCGGGTTCAGCGCCGTCACGACCTCCGGGGAGGAGCTCACCGTGGCCGACGTGGCCTCCGGTGACGCCTTCGCCGGGTTCGTCATGGTCGGCTGCACGCCCTGCGGCACGCTGATCGACTCCCTGGCCGGCGGCGCCGCCACCGGGGCCGACGACCCGCTGTTCTTCGTCGTCGGCGACCCGGAGAGCCCGGAGACCCGCCGGATGACCGCCGCCCTCGGCGCCGTCGGCCGGGTGGCCGTCGTCGCCGAGAAGTCCTCGGCCACCGCCGCCTTCGGCCAGGTCGGCGCCTTCCCGACGCTGCTCCGGCTCAAGGACGGCGTCATCACCGCCGCCGGTCACGAGCTGGCCGACGTCGTGCCCGCGCCGGCCCACCGCGCGCAGGCCGACCGCCCGGCTGCGGTCCGGGAAACGGTGTGATCACGGCGGTCGCCGGGCGGGCACGGACCGCGGCCGCCGCCCTGCGGCTGGGCTGGCGGGCCTCGCCCGGGGGGATCCTGCTCCAGCTCCTGCTCGCCCTGCTCACCGGGGTGCTCCCCGCCGTGACGGCCTACGTCACCAAGCTGCTCGTCGACGCCCTCGCCGGCGCGGGCGGCCCCGGCGCGGCCGACGGCACCCGGGTGGCGTGGCTCGCGGCGGCCGGCGCCGTCCTCGCCGGGGCGATCGCCGTGTTCAACCACGTCACGGCGCTGACCGGCGCCGTGGTCGGCCGGGCCGTCAACCTGGAGGTGCAGGACCGGCTCTACGAACGGGTCAACGCCTACCGCGGGCTGCGCCCGTTCGAGGACCCGGCCACCCAGGACCGGATCCGGCTCGCCGAGACCGCGGCCCAGGGCGCACCGCACGACGTCCTCGACTTCCTGCTCGACTCGGTCCGCAGCAGCGCGACGATCGCCGGGTTCCTCGGCACGGTGCTGGTGTTCTGGCCGCCGATGGGCGCGCTCCTCGTCCTCTGCGTCGCGGTCTCCGTCGTCGGCCACGTGCGGACCTCCCGGGGCCTCGCCGACACCGCCGCCGCCATCGTCCCCGCCACCCGGCGGTACTACTTCTACCGGACGCTGCTCATCGACCCCCGGGCCGCCAAGGAGATCCGCCTCTTCGGCACCGGGCCGCTCTTCCGCCGGCGCGCGCTCGACGGGCTCCGCGAGACGACCGGCGCCGGCCTGGCCGCCCTGCGCCGCAGCGTCCTCGTCCAGTCGGGGCTCGCCCTGCTCACCGCGGCCGCCGCGGGCACGGCGGCCGTCGTCGTCGCGCGGCAGGTGCTCGTCGGCCGGATCACCCTCGGCGACATGACCCTGTTCACCGCCGCGGTCGCCGCCGTCCAGGGCGCACTGTCGTCCATCGTGATGCAACTCGGGCGCGCGGAGGAGGCGTTGCGGCTCTTCGGGCACTACCTGGCGCTGCTCGGCTCGCCCGTGGACCTGACGGAGGGCACGGTCGTACCGGCCCCGCTGCGGGACGGCATCACCTTCGAGGACGTGTGGTTCCGCTACACCCCCGACGGCCCCTGGGCGCTGCGCGGCGTCGGTCTGCACCTGCCGCACGGCCGCGCCGTCGGCCTCGCCGGAGTGAACGGCGCGGGCAAGAGCACGCTGGTCAAGCTGCTCTGCCGGTTCTACGACCCCGAACGCGGGCGCATCCTCTGGGACGGCGTCGACATCCGCACCATGCCGGTCGACGAGCTGCGGCGCCGGATCGGCGCGACCTTCCAGGACTTCATGACCTACGACCTGACCGCCGCCGAGAACATCGGCCTGGGCGCCCCCGAACACCGCGAGGACCTCGGCCGGATCCGCGCCGCGGCCGGCCGCGCCGGCATCGACGGGACCTTGGAGCGGCTGCCCCGCGGCTACCGGACCCTGCTCAGCCGCACGTTCACCGACGAGGACGAGCAGGACGGCGTCACGCTCTCCGGCGGCCAGTGGCAGCGCGTCGCCCTCGCGCGGTCGCTCATGCGCGAGGACGGCGAGCTGCTCATCCTGGACGAGCCCAGCTCCGGCCTCGACGCGCTCGCCGAGCGGCAGGTCCACCAGGCGCTGCGCCGCCACCGGACCGGGCGCACCAGCCTGCTGATCTCGCACCGGCTCGCCGCGCTGCGCGAGGCCGACATGATCGTGGTGCTCTTCGAGGGGCGGGTCGTGGAACGCGGCAGCCACGACGAACTGGTGGCGCTCGACGGCCGGTACGCGGAGATGTTCGCCGCCCAGGCGGAGGGGTACCGCGCGGACGGTCCGCCCGCCGCCGGCCCCGCCGCGGGCCGCCGGCCGGCCGGCCGGCGGCCCGCGCAGGACGACGTGCAGGACGACGTGCCGCGCGTCGACGCGGACCGACCCGAGGCGGTGCGGTGAACGCGCTCTCCCCGACCGCGGCGGCCGTCGCCGCCGGGGCACTGGCCGGGGCTGCGGTGGTGCTGCTGCTGCGCCGTTCCTTCGAGCTGGTCGTCGTGCACGGCGGCAGCATGGAGCCCACCCTGCGGGACGGCGACCGGGTGCTGGTGCGCCGCACCACGGTGTTCCACCGCGGCGACGTCGTGGTCATCCCCGTCCCGGACGGACCGCGCGCCCCGGGGGACACGCCCTGGCTGGTGAAGCGGGTCAGCGGCATGCCGGGGGACCAGGCCGCGGACGGCTGCCCCGCGGTGCCGCCCGGGCACCTCGCCGTTCTCGGCGACAGCCCGCGCAGCCTGGACTCCCGGACCTTCGGCACCGTCCCCAGCCGCACCGCCCTGGGCGTCGCCGTACGCCGGATGTCCCGCGACGGGCGGCCCGCGCAGTCCCTGAACCGATCGGGGCACCGTACGACCCACGGTTCGAGGAGGACCGCATGACGATGCTGCAACTGGCCGCCCGCGCCCTGCTGGTGGTGGTCTTCGGCGCCGCCCTGACCGGCAAGGCGCGCAGCCGCGCGGCCCTGGCCGCGTTCACCGCCGACCTGGCGGGCTTCCGCTGGCTGCCGGCCGCCCTGCGGCTGCCGACCGCCGTCGGTGTGATCGCCGCCGAACTGGTGACCGTGGTACTGCTGGTGACGGTACGACAGGCCGGCGCGGTGGCCGCGCTCGGGCTGCTGACCGGGTTCACCGTCGCGACCCTGCGGGCCGGGCGGGCGGCGGACTGCCGGTGCTTCGGCCCGGCGAAGCCCGCCGCCCGCGGCAGCGCCGGGGGCTTCGTCCTGCGCAACTCGCTGCTCGCCGCCGGCGCGCTCACCGCGGCGCTGGCCCCCGGCGGTGACGTGGCCCCCGCCCTGGCGGCGGCCGCCCTCGCCGCGGGCGTGGCCGCGGGCGCCCTGGTCGTACGGTGGGACGACATCGCCTACCTGTTCCAGGGGCCCGCCACGCCCCGGCGCTCCTGACGGCCCTGCTGTTCCGGACGGATCCGGTCGCTCCCGGTCAATCCCGGTCGGCGTTCCCGGCGGGTGGACCGCGGGGGCGGCCGCGCCGGTCAGCGGCCCGTCCGCGGGTGGTACGGACGGGTGTGCGCCGGATGGCAGCAGAGCCGGCGGAGCCGGGGGAGGCCCGCGCGCGTGTGCCGGCGCGGGCCCAGCAGGGCCGGGTCGCCGCGCAGTACGGCGTGCTCCAGCTCCACCAGGGCGGGCCCCGGGTCCAGCCCGAACTCGTCCGCGAGCAGGGCCCGCAGCCGGCGGGCCACGGCCAGCGCGTCGGTCTGCCGCCCGCTGCGGTACAGGGCGAGGACCAGCTGCTCCACGAGGCGCTCGCGGGCGGGGTAGCGGTCCACCAGGGCCGTCAGCTCGGGGACCAGCTCGTGGTGCCGCCCCGCGCCGAGTTCGATGTCCGCCAGCAGTTCAAAGGCGGCGAAACGTTCCTCCTCCAGATGGGCCCGGAACGGTTCCACGAACGGCGCATCGATCCCGACGAGCGCGGCGCCGCGCCACAGACCGAGCCCGGTCCGTAAATGCCGGACGGCCCGCGTGTGCTCGCCCAGCGCCGTGAGCCGCCGCGCCTCCGCGACCTCCCGGCAGAAGTCCATGGTATCGAGGTCGTGCCGCCCGACCGACAGGCGGTAACCGCCCGCCAGCGAGGCGAGCGGCCCGGCGTCGTCCCCCGCCCCGGCCCCGGTGGCAGCCCCGGGGAGGAGCTTGCGCAGGGCCGAGACGGCGGTGTGCACCTGGCCGCGGGCGCTGCGCGGCGGACGCTCGCCCCAGAGCGCGTCCACCAACTGCTCGATGCAGACCTGGTGGTTCGCGTTCAACAGCAGGAACGTCAGCACCGCACGCCGGCGCGGCCGTTCGATGGGCACCTGGGTGCCGTGGTCGAAGACTTCCAGCGGTCCAAGAACCGTGTAGCGCATGTTTCCCCCGAGCTACGGACCTTGTGGGCAGCTCAAACGAACTCCCGTTGGTCGAACGGGAGTCGGCGGCTCGTCGCGATGCGCGCGATCATAAGCCGTCGTCCCGGCTATGGGAACCGCGCTGCCGAAACCCGCGCCCGTGGTCCGCGCCCGCGGTCCGGGCGGGTGGCCCGCGGCCGGAGGGAGCGGCCTGGACGGGGTCGAACGGTCCGGGGGAGCGAGGACTCCTCCGGTGGCCGGGGCCGGGTGCACCCGCCCTGTGCGCGGCCAGGTCCGCCCTCGCCGCCGCTCGCGCCGCGGCCCGCCGCCGGGGGGAGGCCAAGGACGGGACAGGGGGGTGCACAAGCGTTTACCCTGGGAATGGGTGAACGCTTGTGCACCCCTTGGCGGAGCAGTGTCTGGAGCAGCATGACGACCCCGGTGACGGCCGAGACCGGCCCGCCCTCCCCGGCCCTTCCCCCGTCCGCGCGGGCGTCGCGGGCCCGTTCGATCGTGCCGGTCCTCGCCTTCTGCGGTGTCGTCGTCGCCGTCATGCAGACCCTGGTCGTCCCGCTGCTCCCGCACGTCCCCGCCCTGACCGGCAGCTCGCCGGGCGCGGCCGGCTGGCTGGTCACCGTCACCCTGCTGACCGGCGCGGTCTTCACCCCCGTGCTCGGCCGGGTCGGTGACATGTACGGCAAGCGCCGCGTGCTGCTCGCCTCGCTGGGCGTGCTCACCGCCGGCTCCGTCCTGTGCGCCGTGAGCTCGCAGATCGGCGTGCTGATCGCCGGCCGGGCGCTCCAGGGCGCGGCCCTCGCCGTCATCCCGCTCGGAATCAGCATCATCCGCGACGAACTGCCGCCCGAGCGCGTGCTGCCGTCCATCGCCCTGATGAGCTCCACCCTCGGCATCGGCGCCGCCGTGGGCCTGCCCGTGGCGGCGCTGGTCGTCGAGAACTTCGACTGGCACACCATGTTCTGGGCCTCCGCGGCGCTCGGCCTGGCGGACATCGCGCTGGTGCTCCGGATCGTCCCGGAGTCGCCCCTGCGCTCACGCGGGCGCTTCGACCTCCTCGGCACCCTCGGCCTCGGCGCCGTGCTCGTCGGCCTGCTGCTCGCGATCACCCAGGGCGCCGGCTGGGGCTGGACCTCGCCGCGCACCCTCGGCCTGCTCGGCGGATCGGTGCTGCTCGGGCTGGTCTGGGGCCGCTACGAACTCCGCACCTCCTCGCCGATGGTCGACCTGAGGGTCTCGGCCCGGCCCGCCGTGCTGCTGACCAACGTCGCCGCGATGCTCATCGGCTTCGCGTTCTACGCGAACTCCCTCGTCACCGCCCAGATGGTGCAGGAGCCCAGGTCGACCGGCTACGGACTCGGCGCCTCGATCGTGGTGGGCGGGCTCTGCCTGCTGCCGGGCGGCCTGGCGATGGTGGCGCTGTCCCCGGTCTCCGCCAAGACCTCCGCGAAGTACGGACCGAGGACGACGCTCGCCCTCGCGGCGGCCGTCATGGTGGTCGGTTACCTGGTGCGCTTCTTCACCAGCCACAGCCTCTGGCTGATCGTGGCCGGCGCCACGGTCGTCTCCTCCGGCACCGCCATCGCGTACTCGGCGCTGCCCGCGCTGGTGATGCGCGCCGTGCCGGTCGGCGAGACCGGCGCGGCGAACGGGCTGAACACGCTGATGCGCTCGGTCGGGCAGGCCTGCTGCAGCGCGGTGGTCACCGCCGTGCTCGCCCACGTCACCTTCACCGTCGACGGGCACACCGCCCCCACCCTGCACGCCTATCTGCTGATCTTCCTGATCGCGGCCGCCATGGCCGCCGCCGCACTGGTCGCGACGCTCTTCCTGCCCCCGGGCCGGACGGCGCGCCCCGGCTCCGCCGCACCCGGTACGGTCGAGGTGACGACGCCCGCGGCCCCGGCCCAGGAGAGCACATGACCACCGCCGACGAGACCGGCGCGGCCGAGCCGAACGCCGAGGCCGACGCCGGCCACGAGCAGGTAACCGGGCGCGACGCGATCCTGCGCGCCGCCCGTCGGGCCTTCACCCTGCGCCCCTACGCCGACGTCACCATGCGGGGGATAGCGGCCGACGCGGGCGTCAGCCCTTCGCTGATCGTGAAGCGCTTCGGCAGCAAGGAACAACTGTTCAACACCGTCGCCGACTTCCGGCCCGCGGCGGACGAGCTGCTCGCCGCCGAGCCTGCCGGGCTGGGCCGCCACCTGGTGCTGACCATGGTCCGGCTGCGCCGGGAACTGCGCGGCGACCCGCTGTTGCGCGTCGTGTTCTCGCTCGGCAACGAGGACGAGCGGACGTTGCTGCGCGAGCGCTTCCGCCACCAGGTGACGGACCGCCTCGCCGCCTCGCTGCCGGGACCGGACGCCGAGCTGCGTGCCGAGCTGATCGCCGGCCTGCTGCTCGGCCTCGGAGCGACACTGAGCCTGCACCGCCCGGGTGCGGGCAACCGCGCGACGCCCGCGCGGCTGGCGGACCTCTACGCCCCCGCGCTGCAGCGGCTCATCGACGGCGACTGAGACCGTCCGGTGGCCGGAGGAGCCGGCCCTCGGCGCGGCGGCGCCCGGGTGGCCGCCGCCGCGCCCGCGTGGACGTCAGCCCGTGTGGACGTCGGCCCGGTGCGCCTCAGCCCGCGTAGACGTCCTCGACGTAACGGCCCGCCTCGACCAGGTGCTGGAGCCAGGCCTGGGCCTGCTGCTCATCGGCTCCCGGCGTCCGGCGCCGGTACAGCTCCCGGAACGCCGCCCTGACGCCCGGGGCCATCCGGGCGCCGTCGCCGCACACGTACACCTCCGCGCCGGCGGCGAGCAGCTCCCAGACCTCCGCGGCCTCGGCCGCGATGCGGTCCTGGACGAAGCGCTGCCCGTCGACCGGCCGCTCGCTGAAGGCGGGCCGCATCGAGACGGCGCCGGCCCGGTCGGCCGCCTCCAGCTCGTCCCGGTGCAGGTAGTCGGCGTCCGGGGCGTCGCAGCCGAAGTACAGCAGCGCCGGGGCGAGGTCGGCTCCCTCGGCGAGCAGCGCGCGGCGGTCGGCGACGGCGCCACGGAAGGGTGCCAGACCGGTGCCGGCCGCCACCATGATCACCGGCGTCCGGTGGCCGATCCGGAAGACCTCCCGGCATGGCTGGACCCGCGCCAGCACGGTGTCCCCGACGGCCACCCGGCCGAGGTAGCCGGAGCCGGCGCCCCGGAAGGTGCCCCGGCCCGAGCGGGCGGGGGCGCTGAGCACGGAGACCATCAGCTCGACCTCGCCGGTGCCGGAGGGCGACGAGGAGATCGAGTAGTGCCGGGGCCTGATCGGCGGCAGCAGCTCCAGCAGCACCGGCCAGGTCAGGCTCTCCCGCAGGGCCGGGTGGTCCTCGACCAGGTCCAGCAGCGTGCGAGGGTCGTCGTCGGACACGCCCCGCAGGGCCGCCCGCTCGGGCGGGCACGGGTTGAGTGCGGCCAGCTCGGCGCGCTGGCCGGCCGTCGGACGGTCCTGCAACTCGACGTGGTGCGTGAGCAGTTCGCGGACGGTCAGCGGCCGGTCCACGGCGAGACCGGTGCGCCGGTGCGCCACGATGTTGAGCACGGTCTCCGGATCGGCGCCCAGCAGCTTGGCCGCGCGCTCGACCAGGGCCGGGTCATTGGCCGGGAGCACGGTGAGGTGGTCGGCGGTCCGGTGGCCGACGCCCGCGGGCAGGGCCAGCCGGACCAGGCGCTTCACCCGGTGATAGGCGGGGTCGGTGAGGCTGCCGACCGCGGTCACGGTCAGCTCGGCCATGTCGTGCCGGGCGGCCAGGGCGTCCAGCGGGCCACCGGCCACCTCGGTCACCGTGTACGCCGCCTCCTTCGGCCGCACGGCGGGAGCGCCGGCGTCCCCGTAGCGCTCCAGCAGGACCGTGCGCAGCGCCGTGGTGAAGGCCCGCACCGTGCCGGCCAGGTCACCGGAGACGTCGGCCTCGCCGCGGCCGAGCAGCCGGGCGCCGCCGAGGGCGGCGAGCCGGTCGTCGATCAGGGCCGGGACGCGCTGGTAGGTGGCCGCGTACGTCCGGTCGCCGATGCCGAGCACCGCGTACTCGACCCCGTCGGCCTCGTGGTCGGCCGCCTCCAGGAGGCGGCCGACGAAGGCGGCGGCGTCGTCCGTCGGCTGCCCGTTGTACGAGGCGGCCGTGATCACCACCGGACGGTCGGTGGGCAGTCCGCCCGCGTACGCGTCGAGCGGGGCGATCGCGGTGTCGCAGCCGAGTTCGGCGGCCGCCTCCGCCAGCTGCCGGGTGAACTCCCGGCAGGCGCCGTAGTTGGAACCGTGCAGGAGCAGCAGCCCGGTCCCCTGGCGGACCCGCCCGGGCAGCTCCCCGGCGCTGCGGGCGGCCGGCGCGTCCGGGACGGCCGCCGGGGGAGCGGGCGTGCGCGGCGCGAGGGCGAGGGTGAAGTCGTCGGGCTTGATGGTGAGCGTCTGCTTGATGGTCAGCCGGTAGTCCGCGTGGTCGATCAGCCGGTAGCGGTGGACCAGCATCGCCAGCAGCATGGTGGCCTCGTGCAGCGCGAACTGCCGGCCGATGCAGGCGCGTTCGCCGGTGCCGAAGGGCTTGAAGGCGTGCGGCGAGCGGGACGCCTCCGGCTCGGGGTCGAACCGGGAGGGGTCGAACAGCTCCGGGTTGTCGCCCCAGGCGGCGTCGCGGTGCAGCATGGTGGTCGCCACCAGGACGGGCTCCCCGGCGCGGACCGGGATCCGGCCGCCGAGCAGGGTGTCCTCCCGCGCCTCCCGGCTGAAGGCGGGCGCCGTCGGCCACAGCCGCAGCGCCTCGTTGAGCACCTGGCGGGTGTACCGCAGCCGTCCGACGTCCTCGTACGAAGGCTCCGGATCGGCCTGGTCGCCCCAGAGCGCGTCCACCTCCTGCTGGACCTGCCGGAGCACGGACGGGTGCTTGACGAGGTAGTACAGCGCGAAGGACAGTGCGCCCGAGGTGGTCTCGTGACCGGCGATCAGGAAGGTGATCACCTGGTTGCGGATGTTCCCGGTGTCCAGCCGGGTGCCGTCGGCGGGGTGCACCGCGCCCAGCATCAGACCGAGCAGGTCCTCGGCCGGGCCCTGGTCGCCGCCCCCGGCGCGGGCGGCGATCACCTCGTCCACCACCGAGGCCAGGTAGCCGGCGTCCAGCCGGAACGCCGCGTCGCGTTCGCCGTGGTCGAGGTCCGGTGAGCGGGTGAGCCTGGTCATCGCCCACTCCAGACAGCGCACCATCGCCTCCACGAACGGGTGCGGCTCGTCCCGTTCGAAGGAGCCGAAGTCGAAGCCGAACCCGGCCAGCCCGATGGTGTCCAGCGTCATCCGGGTCATGTCGCCGGGCACGTCCACCGTCAGCCCGGCGGCCGCCCGGCGGTCCCAGGAGTCGATCAGCCGACGGGCCACCCGCAGCATCACCGGGTGGTAGGTGTGCATCGAGCCGAGCGCGAAGGCGGGCACCAGGATGTCGTGCGCCCTGGCCCAGTTCGGCTCCTCGTTGTACGCGGTGAACAGGCCGTCCCCGGTGAACTCGCGGACGTTCTCCAGCGCCGGACCGACCGACTTGGTGAAGCGCTCCTCGTCGGCCAGCTCGGTGACCAGGTCCAGGCTGCCGACGATCAGGGTGTCGAGTCCGTGCAGCCGCTGGACGAAGGCGGGGCCGTACTGTCTGGCCAGCTCCATGGTCCGCAGGACGGGGGCGGCGACGGGAGGCGCCGACGAGATGTCCACCAGGGGGACGTTCATGGTCTCGGTCAAGGTCTCGGTCATCGGTGAATCGCCTTCCGTAGCTGGAACGTTCTGGCCGCCTTCCACTCTGGGCCCGCCGCGGAGGATGCCCACCACCGATCACTACATGATTGTGTAGTACCAGCACCATCCGGAGGCTTGCCCACGAACCGTCGGATCTGATGCACCATCCGCTGCCACGGTAAGGAGAGCTGCACATGCGACCGACCGACGGCTGCGGTCCGCCGGCGGCCAGCCGGCAGGATCCGGCGGTGATCTGGCGCAACCGGGCCCTGCGCCTGCTGGACCACGTGCCGATGCCCATCGCGGTGTGCGAGTTCGGCGGCCGGATCCTGATCGTCAACCGCGCCATGGCCGCCGAATTCGGTCTGCTGCCGGGGCAGTTGCGGAACCGCAAGATCCTCGAGTTCTTCGCCCTCCGGGACAGTGCCACCCTGCAGGCGCTCACCGAGGCCGTCCGGCTGCACCGCCGCTCGCGGTACCCGGCCCGGGTCTCCTGGTCGGCCGTCGACGGCACCGAACGGCACGGCGAGATGACCGTCGACCTGGTCAGCGACGCCCCGGAGGAGACCCCGAACCTGCTGCTCTCCCTCCGCCGGCTGGACGAACCCGCCGGCCGGCCCGTCACCCCGCAGGCCGGCGCCCGCCCCGAGGTCAGCCCGGTCGAGGCCCGGATCCTCGCCGCAGCCGCCCGGGGCGCCACCACCACCCAGATCGCCAAGGAGATCGGCCTCACCCCGGACGGCGTCAACTACCACCTCGCCCGGCTCAGCCGGCGCTGGCACCTGCCCAACCGCACCGCGCTGGTGGCCCGCGCCTACGCCACCGGCGTCCTGGCGGCCGGCGCCTGGCCGCCGGAGCCGGCCCGCTGACCTGCCCTTCCCCCGCGCCCGTCCTCGCGGCCGGCTCCGGCTGCGGTGAGCCCGGTGACCGTCAGCCCGGCTGCGGTGAACGCGGGGGGCGGACGGCGGACGTCATCGGGATGTCATCGACCGCTGCCACGGTGGTCCGGTGACCTCGGCCGACCGCGTACCGCATCGGAGCAGACGCGCAGGCCACCTGCATGAGGAGGATCGAATGCGAGCACGAAGGATCGCGGCCGCGTCAGCCGGACTCCTGTTGACGATCGGGCTCACGGCGGCTCAGGGAGCCACGGCACAGGGGGCCGCCGCACGCGTGGCCGCTCCGTGCGAGGGTACCTACACGATCGTTGTCGGGGGCACCGGCAGCTCGTGGAACAACGACGGCTTCTACGGCAACATCCAGCAGCATGTCGGGTATCCCACCCAGATCCCCAACGGTGCGAGCGCGCGGGCCGGCGTCAACGAGCTGAACCGGCTGGTCCGCGACCAACGCGCGGTGTGTCCGGGCCAGCACGTCAAGATGGCCGGGTACTCCCTGGGAGCCGGGGTGGTGCATACCTGGGTCACCGAGAACTGGCAGACGTTCGACAACGTCAACGCCATCCTCGTCGCTGACCCCAAGCGCCAGGGCCCTCCCGGTGCCAACGGCGGCGCCGTGCCGTTCGGCGGCGTCATCGGCGCCCCGCTCGCCGGCGCCGACAGGTTCTTCGGCAACGTGCCCGTCAAGACGATCTGCCACTGGGACTACGTCTGCGACGAGTCCGCCGGCATCTGGACCTACCCGAACAACCACGTCAAGAACTACCCCGAAGACTTCAACATGGATCACCACAACGACAGCGCCAACGAGCAGTGGTTCAACGGCGCCTGGTACCCCTGGTAGTCACGGGACGCCCGTCGGCCGGGCCCGTGGCCGCATCCCTTCACCACCTGTCCGTGGCCGGGACCATCCGTCCACGGACAGGGGTGATCTGCCGGTGCCGGCCGGGGACGATATGAGAGCGCGTCGCGGACGGACGGACGGACGGACCCGCCCGTCCGGCCGGTCACCGGGCGGCTCCGGCCGGGCGCCCCGAGCGGCCGGCGCCCGCCCGGTCAAGGCGTGGCTCCGGTGAGGCCGAGCCCGGCCTCGTCCCCGCGCAGAATCATCCGGCACGTCTGCCGCAGCATCCGACTCGGCGGAACCCCCAGGTCGTCGGCCAGACGGCGGCGGGTGCGGTCGAACACGGCCAGGGCGTCGGCCTGCCGGCCGCCGCGGTACAGCGCACGCATCAGCATCGCGGCCACCTGCTCGTTCAGGGGGTGCTCCGCGGACAGGGCGAACAGCCCGGCGATCGCCTCGGAGTAGCGGCCCAGGTGCAGCTGCCACTCCGACTTCCGCTGTGCGACGGTGATCCTGCGCTCGGCGAGCCGCACCCGCTCCAGCTCGGCGAGCGGGCCGGGCACGCCGGCCAGGACCTCCCCGCGGAAGAGGTCCAGCGCGTGGGAACAGAGGCGGACCGCCTCGGCCGGGTCGCCCGCCCGATGAGCCGTCCCGGCGTCGGTGACCAGGTCCTCCATACGCGCCAGGTCCACTTCGGCCGCGCCGGCGACCAGACGGTAGCCACACCGGTCGTGCTCGATCACCGAGTCCGGGCTGTCCCCGATGCGCAGGGTCTTGCGCAGCCGGTAGATGTGGACCGGCACCACGTTCGTGACGGGCGCCTCCAACCCCCACACCCCGTCGAGCAGTTCCTGCTGGCTGACCGTCCGCCCCCCGTGCAGCGCCAGCGCCGCCAGGACGGCCTGCTGGCGCAGGTGTCCCAGGTCCAGGGCGCGCCCGTCCTGCCATGCCCGCACCGGTCCGAGCACGGAGATCCGCACCCTCGGCCCGGCCGCCCGGCCGGCGGCGCTCCGCAAGACCGGGCCCACCTGCGTGCGGGGGCCGCAGCCCGGGGCGATCACTCCGCAGTCGAAGGCGTGCACGATGGCGGCGGCCCGGTCGCGCAGCCCGAGCTTCACCAGGATCCGCGCGAGGTGTCCGGCCACGGCGTCCTCGGGGATGGCGAGGGCGGCGGCGATCTCGTCGTCCTTCAGGCCGCAGCCGACCGCGTGGAGCACCCTGCGCTCCTGGTGCCCGAGAACGGCGGCGCTCGGCCGGCTGGTGGTGGCGGTGGTCGGCATCGCTGCTCCCTGCATTCCGGGCCGGCCCGTCCGGCGGCCGTCGACAAGGTAGTAGCGGCCGTGCGGGGCGGGGAATCCGGAACGATCCGGAGGAGCGTGCGCGACGGTCCCCGGTGGACCGGCGCACGCGGGTGATCACCTCCTCGCCCCGGACAGGCTCGCCGGCTCCGGTCCGCCCCGGGGTTCCCGGCGGTGGTCAGGGGCAGTGGAGGAGGGTGGGTCGGTCCCTGGTGCGGACGGCCGGGAGCCAGGCGGTGATGGGGCCGGGAAGGTGGATGCGGTACCAGAGGGTGGAGGCGCGGTCCTCTTCGTCGATGACGGGGAGGCCGGTGGGGAGTTGGCAGTCGGCGTCGAGGGTGTCGTTGTGCCAGACGCGCGTGGGGATGACGTTCTCGGCGGTGTAGGGGCGCAGGGGGTCGACGGCGAGGCCGAGGCTGCACCGCGGGTCGCGGTCGGTGCGGTCCTGGCAGCCGCGTTCGGCGTTGAAGACCCGGATGCGGGCGGGGTGCGCGGCCGGGCCGGGGTTCGGCCAGAGAGCGGTGGCGGCGGCCGTGGCGCAGGTGGCGAGGGCGAGCAGGGCGGTGCGCGGTCGTGGGCCGCGGTGGCGGCGGCCGGGCCGGCGCGCGCGGATGCGGGCGAGCAGGCTTTCGGCGGTGTGCGGGGCGCGGGCGGCGTGGGTCGGGGCGAGGCAGTCGGCGACGAGGGCGCGCCAGAACGGGGGGACGTCGGGGGAGAGGCGCAGGGCGGCGCGGCCTTCGGCGTACTGCTGGGCGGCCGCGCTGCGGGCGGCGGGGGTGGCGCCGGGGAAGGGCGGGACACCGGCGGCGAACACCTCGTGGATCACGATGCCGAGCGCCCAGATGTCGGCGGTGGTCCGGACCTTGACCCCGTGTTCGCCGAGCGGTTCCCTCCAGCGTTCCGGCGGGAGGTAGTCGGGGGTGCCCATCGGGGCGGAGTGGCCGTGGGTCCCGGTGAGTTCGATGGCGAGGCCGAAGTCGGAGAGGCGGACCTCGCCGTCCCGGCCGATGAGGACGTTCTCGGGTTTGAGGTCGGCGTGGGCCCAGCCGGAGCGGTGCAGGTGGGCCAGGCCCTCGCAGATGCCGGCGATGATCCGGCCGCCCCGGGCCTCGTCGACGCCGGTGGCGAGCAGGTCGCGCAGGGTGCACCGGGCGCGTTCCATGACCAGGACGATCGCGCCGTCGAGCGCGGGGTGGTCGGGGGCGGCCAGGGCGAGGGTGTCGAGCAGGCGGACCAGCCGGGGGTGCGGGGCGGTGCGGGCCAACTCGGCTTCGCGGCGGGCGGCTTCGGCGACCTGGCGGGCCTGGCGGGGGGCGAGTCCGGCGGTCGGCAGCACCTTGAGGGCGACCGTGCCGTCCACACCGCCTGCGCCGTCCGGGCCGTCCGGACCCGCCGGACCGTCCGGACCGGCGGTGTCCCCGGCCCGGCGGGCGGCGTAGACGGTCGCCCAGCCGCCTTCGCCGATGGGCCCGGTGACGGTCCACTCGCCGACCCGGTGGCCGGGCGGCAGCAGCTCCTCGCCGTCCCCGCCGAGGGCCAGGTCGTGCACCATCGGCGCCCCTCCCTACCGTCCGGCCTCGGCGGCTTCGGGGCGCGGCAGGAGCGCGAGGTGCTCCTCGCGGACGATGCCGAACTTCAGGGCGAGCCCCACGACGGCCTCGCGTTTGCCGCTGCGGCGGTCCGCGCGGCCCGCGCCGTCGGGCATGTCGATGCGGAGCTTCTCGTCGGCGAGGTAGTCGAGGTGCGAGCTGACCGCGCGCGCGGTGAGCCGGGCGCAGGCGGGGTGGCCGCGCAGCCGCGCGACCACCTGGGGGGTGGTGGGCACGGCGGCGGGGGAGCGGTCGCGCAGCCACGGTTCGCAGAGCGCGACCAGGACCAGGAAGTAGGTGGCGGTCTCGTCCAGGGAGTACGCCGTCATGGTTCGGCTCTCCCAGGAGCCGCCGCCGCGGGCGTGCGGGTCCAGGTAGACGTGGTCGGGCGCGAACACCTGGAAGGACAGCGGCGTCTCACGCCGCGAGGGCAGCACCACCCGGGCGAACTCGAACGGGATCGGCGCGCCGATCCGCCGCGGCGGCACCCGCAGGTACTCGCCGGCGCCCTCCGGGTTCTCCACCAGGTAGGCGTGGGTGTTGCTGAGGTTGCTCAACTGCCAGTGGTCGTCGGTCGCGTGGATCTCGCCGGCGAGCCGGGAGACCGTCTCGTCGCCGATCCGGAGCTCCACCGGCGTGCCGGCGGAGCCGCGGCCGAAGCGCGCCCGCTCTCCCGGACCGAGCCGCAAGGTCACCGCGTCGTCGCCGTTCCCCTCCGGCAGGTGGACGAGAATCCCGCTCACCGTTCCTCCGTCCCGCGCACCGCTCCCCGTTTCGCCTGCTGACCGTTGCCAGACGGACGAACGTTACCTCTTCGCGCAT
This sequence comes from Kitasatospora sp. NPDC032757, assembly GCF_055579305.1. NCBI lineage: Bacteria > Bacillati > Actinomycetota > Actinomycetes > Kitasatosporales > Streptomycetaceae > Kitasatospora > Kitasatospora sp. NPDC032757. The sequence continues at coordinate 109,167 of NZ_JBVINN010000027.1, forward strand.
GACAATAAACCGTATGGTGGCGCAGGCCACTTGACGGGGAATCGGGGGAGCGGGCGGACGGGCCGTCAGGGCATCGGCGCCCCCGAGCGCAGCGGCGCCACCGGGCGGTCGCCGAAGGCGGCCCACGGCCGCCAGCCGCCGCCGGGCCGCTCCTGGACGCGGGTGCGCAGCCGGCCGTCCTCGGCCACCGCGAAGACGTGCAGCCGCCCGGTGGGGTCGGCCGCGGCCGAGGGCGGCGCGGCGAGCAGCAGTCCCGGTTCGCCGAAGTCCTCGCCGAGCACGTCGTCCGGTGCCCAGGCTCCGCCGGGCGCCGACTGCCAGCGGTGGGCGAGCCGGTCGCCGCCGGGGGCGAGGGTGAGCGCCTCCAGCCGGCCGTCCGCGCCGGGGGCCGCCAGCGGTGAGGCGGTGGACCAGCCCAGCAGCGGGCGCCAGTCGTCCCAGCCCCCGCTGGGCACCGACTGGCGGCGGTGGAAGGCCGCCGTGCCGGACGGGGCGATCGCGGTGACGTTCAGCCGCCCGGTGCCGTCGCGGGCCACCCGCGGCGCGGCGCCGGCCGGCGTGCCGAAGCGCTCCCAGGCGGACCAGGCGCCGCCGGGCGAGGTCTGCCAGCGGTGCAGCAGCTCCGCGCCGCCGGGCGCGAGCACGAACACCTCCAGCCGGCCGTCGGCGTTGGCGGCGACGACCGGTGGCGCGCCCACCGGGCCGCTGAAGCCCGCGTCCCAGGCGTCCCAGGTGAGCGAGCCGGGCGACCACTGGCGGCGGCGGGCGATCAGGGTGCCCCCCGGGCCGAGCGCGAAGACCTCCAGGCGGCCGTCGGCGTTGCGGGCGACGGCCGGGGCGGCGCCGGCCGGGCCGCCGAACCCCTCCCAGTCCGACCAGGTGCCGTCCGTGCGCTGGACCCGGTGGTCCAGGCCGGCGCCGCCGGGGGCGAGCGAGAACACCTCCAGCCGGCCGTCGGCGTTGCGCCCCAGCACGGGCACCGCGCCGGCCGGGCCGCCGAACTCCTCCCAGCCCGACCAGGTGTCGGCCTCCGGGTCGAGCTGGACCCGGCGCAGCATCGACCGGTCGGCCGCGTCGAGGGCGAACACGGTCAGCCGGCCCTGTGCGTCCGGGGATGCGACCGGGTTGTCCGGGCTCTGCCAGGGCGGCGGGGTGGACTGCCAGCTCAGCGGAGCCAGGTACAGGCCGTGCCGGAACCAGCCGGCGGCGCTCGCCCACCACTGCTGCCCGTCGGTGACCACCTCCACCGCGTGGCCCGGCACATGGCCGGCGTAGCCGTCGAGGGTGAAGCGGAACGGGTCCCGGGAGGCGAGGACGTCGGTGCCCTCGTAACCGTTCCGCGGTCCGACGAAGAGGTGGTACCAGCCGTCCCGGGCCACCACGAAGGGCGACTCGGTGACGGAGACGCCGTCCGCGGAGGTGGCCGCGTCGGTGAAGGCGACGCCGGGAGCGCTCCAGGTCAGCAGGTCGGTGGAGCGCCGGTAGCAGACCTGGTGCCGGCCGTCGACGGCGGACAGCTCGGTGTAGTACATCACCCACTCGGCGCCGATCCGCAGCACCATCGGATCGCGGGCGGCGTTCCCCCGGAACAGCGGCCCGGACGGCAGCCTGGTCCAGGTGAACAGGTCGGTGGAGGTGGCGGCGTTGATCGCCGCCCCGGCGCGCCCGCCCGCCGCGTAGAACATCCAGTGGACGCCGTCCGACTCGACGACGTGTGGGGCCCACAGGTGCTCCTCCCCGAAGTAGGAGGTGTCGACGGTCAGCGCGTCCGGATGGCCGGTCCACGGCCCGGACGGGTCCGGCGCCGAGGCGTGCGCGAGCGCGACCTCGGCCGAACTGTCGGGGGCCTGCCCGGGCGGCGCACTGTCGCCGACGATGCTGAACAGGTGCCAGCGCCCGCCGGCCCGGATCAGCGTGTGGTCGTTGAGGTAGCGGCGGCGCGTGGTGGACGGGTCGTGGACCTGGCCGAACGGGCCGGCGCCGACCCACAGGTGGGGCGTGGTGGCGCCGGCGCCGGACGCCGGGGTGGCGGTACGGCCCGCGAGCGGGAGCACGAGTGCTCCCGCTCCGGCCGTCCGCAGCAGGCCGCGCCTGCTGATCGGGGACATGGTTCTGCTCCAGGAGGGCTACCGGTGTGGTCAGGGGACGGCGGGTCCGGCGGTGGTGTTGAGCCAGGCCCAGTCGGACCAGGTGGAGAACCCGGTCTGCCACTTGTGGTGGACGCCGGCGCTGCTGGTGCCGAACACCTCGATCCGGCCGTCGGCGTTGGCCGCCGCGACGATCTCGGTACCGGCGGCCCCGAAGGTGTCCCACGGGCCGTACGGGGCGTTCAGGTTGGTCTGCCAAGTGTGCTGTGCGGTGCTGCCGTTGATGGCGAACACCTCGATGCGGCCGTCCGCGGTCGGCTGGCTGGTGAGCTGGGAGTCGGCGGGGCCGGCGGTGGCTTCCCAGTCGGACCAGGTGGTCGGGCTGGTCTGGTACTTGTGGAAGACGCCGATGGGGCCGGAGGCGAAGACTTCGAGTCGGCCGTCCTGGTTGTGGTTGACGGTGAGGTCGTGGCCGCCGCCGCCGAAGGTCTCCCAGGCGGACCAGGCGCCGTTGACGGCGGTCTGCCACTGGTGTTGGAAGGTGCCGTTGTTGAGGGCGAAGACTTCGAGGCGGCCGTCGGGGGCCTTGCCGAGTCCGATCTCGCTGTCGGTGGGTCCGCCGCCGGTGGGCTCCCATTCGGCCCAGCCGCTGTTGGGGGCGGTCTGGTACTTGTGGAAGAGGCCGGCGGGGCCGGAGGCGAAGACTTCGAGGCGGCCGTCCTGGTTGGAGCCGACGGCGATGTCGTGGCCGCCGCCGCCGAAGGTCTCCCAGTCCGACCAGGCGCCGGAGGGCTGGAGTTGGTAGCGGTGCTGGAAGGTGTTGCCGTTGATGGCGAACATCTCGAGGCGGCCGTCGGCGTTCGGGCCGATGGCCAGCTTCGCGCCGCCGGGGCCGCCGAGGGACTCCCAGTCCGACCAGGCGCCGCTCACGGCGGTCTGCCAGGCGTGCGAGACGCCGTTCGCGCCGGCGGCGAACACCTCCAGCCGGCCGTCCGCCGAACGCGCGGACACCACCCGGCCGGACTGCGCAGGGTGCACCAGCGGGGCGGGGTGGGGGCCGGTTCCCGGAGTGCAGGGCATGGTGATGCCGCGCTCCGCGAGGTAGGGGATCGGGTCGGTGCGCACGGTCGCGTCCGGGTCGGCCCAGACCCGAAGGTGCAGGTGCGGTCCGCTGGAGGTGCCCTCGCTGCCCATCTGCGCGATCAGTTGACCGGCCGTCACATGGTCGCCGGTGGCGACGTCCCGCTCGCGCATGTGCCCGTACTCGGTGATGGTCCCGTCCGGGTGCAGGATGCGGATCCACTGGCCGTAGCCCTGCGCCGGGCCGGAGACCAGCACCTCGCCGTCGCCGACCGCGTGGATCGGGGAGCCGTAGTCGTTGGCGATGTCGATGCCGTTGTGCTCCGGGGTGTAGCCCTGGGAGATGTAACCGGCGGCCGGGCAGGACGCCGTGAACCCGGCGGCCGCGGCGGGGGCGGATGGCACGGTGACCGGCAGCAGCAGGGTGAGCGCGGCCAGGGCCAGGCGCGAGGCGCGGCGGGCGGCGCGGCGGGAGGAGGAGGGGAACACCGGGGCGCCCCTCACGCCGTGCGCGGGCGGTCGATGACGCCGTCGACGTCGGGCCGCATCATGGCGGGCCGCTTGAGGATGCTCCTACGGGTGGGGTGGTGCGCGGTCAACGTGACCTCCTGAGGGGCGCGTGACGGCGGCCGTTCCGGACCGCCAGGTGTCGGGCGGTTGGGACGGTAGCCACACGGCGCGCGGCGCAGAACCCGGAACCATACGGACTGACAGGAGCGGACCGGCCGCCGAGACTGTTGTCCTTCGGGGCGGGGCTGCCCGGGCCCCGGCCGGGGGCGGGGGCGGCCGCATCGAGCACCTGGCTGAGAGCACCCGGCTGAACACCGACTCCCCTGCCGCCGGCACCTGTAGCTCCACCCTCGCGGCTGCGGCTGCGGCTGTTCGCGGGTCCGTCGGGCCGGGCGCGCAGCCGCGGGCGGTGGGGCGGGGGCGGTGGGGGGTCAGTCGGTGATGAGTTCGGCGGGGCGACGGGGGGTGGTGGGAGTGCCGGCCACGTCGTGGAGGAGGGAGAGCAGGAGTTCCTCGTAGGTGGAGAGGGGGCGGGCGAGGGTCCAGTTGGCGGTGACGGTGCGGGGGGCCGGGCCGGGGCAGGCGCGGAGTTCGGCGAGGACGCCGTGGAGGAGCTCGAAGCGGACGGAGCGTCGAGGGACCAGGCTGACGCCGAGGCCGATGCGGACGGCCTCCCGGATGCTCTCCATTCCCCACAGGTCGAGGGTGCGCGCGCCGACGAGGTCCCAGGTGTGCAGGAGCTCCAGCAGCTGTCGTCGGGTCTGGGAACCCGGTTCGAGGAGGAGGAAGGACTCGGTGGACAGCTCGGCCGGCGTGACCTCCTGCCCGGCCCGCGGGTGGTCGGACGCGCAGATCAGCACCATGTCGTCGCTGGCGAGCAGCTCCGACTCGTAGCGACCCGGGGGGAGCGGGCCGTCGGCCACGCCGACGCCGATCCGGCCCTGTTCGAGCGCGTCGGCCAGGCAGTCGGGGCCGTTGATGACCACGGTGAACAGCCCGTCGGGTTCGCGGCGTCGCAGCTCCCGCATCACCGCCGGCAGCAGGTAGTCGCCGACCGTGCTCGTGCTGCCGACCACCAGGCGCTCGATCGGCCAGCGCGCGGCCGCCTGGACCGCGCCGACGGCGTGGTTGGCCAGCGCCAGCATCTCCTTGGTCTGGGCGAGCAGGACCCGGCCTGCCGGGGTGGGACGGATCTTCGGGCCCGAGCGGTCGACCAGGACGGTTCGCAGGGACGTCTCCAGGTTCTGCACCTGTTTGGAGACCGAGGACTGGCTCAGGAACAGCACCTGGGCCGCCGCGGAGAACCCACCACATTCGATGACCTTCGCGAAGATCGCCAGTTGGTTCAGATTGAGTCGCATAAGGCCCCGATCGCGTGGATGTGGTGCAGGGCATTGCGGGCCTGAGGGCCGCGGGACAGGCTGCCGCAGTTCCTGTCATGCCCTGGTGGGGGCCACAGCCTACAAGTAGCCGGGAGAATACCTGTTCGGTCGGCACAATCGCGGGGGGCCGGACCGGCGTTCGTCGATTCCGGGGCGCAGTGCGGCGCTCCGTGATCCAGCGGTGATCTCCGCTGACCAAAGTCAATCGGGTTGCGACCGCGGTGACGTGACGGTGTGTCAGGTGTGCACGAAAAGGGACGGCAGTGTCCGGCCGGGTGCGGCTGTGAGGGATTCGTGCGGGCGATGTGGTGTCAAGTGCTGTTTTCCGTACGGCCTTCGGGTCATTGGTGTGTGCACTTGCGGCCCTTGTGGCGTGCGCTTCCGGCGGTGATTGCGGGGTGTCGGGTGCTGTGCGGAAGATAACGGATCGATAACGCGGCGGGACGAAACCTTCGGCGGCCCATCTCTAAACGTGTCCGGCCCGGTTGGGGCCGAGGGTTTCGAGAGAGAGGGGTGCCGCCATGCGGGAAGCATGCTCCGGCAGCAGGTCGCCGGTGCCGACTCCGTACGAACTCTTCGTGCTGGAAAGGGTCACGGGCGCAGCGGCGGCCACCGGGTCGCCGCGCGTCGGGCCGCGTTCTGCCCGGGCCGTCCGGGTCGGCGGGCTCCCGGGAGGTTCCGGCGGCGGGAGTCTCGGCGTCGTGGGAAAGGGGGCGCGGTGAGTGATCTCGTCCTGCCGGGGGCCGTCGGCCGCCGGGAACCGGTGCAACACCGGCGCGCCGGTCACGGCGACGCGGTGAGCCGCGGCGATGCGGTGAACCGTGGAGGCGCCGCCGGCCGCGACGGCACGGCGGGTCGGAACGGCGGGAAGGGCCGCAACGGCGCGACGGCCCGCGACGGCACGGCGGGACGGCCCGGCACCGGCCAGGGCCTCCACGGCGGCCGGGTGCGGCGCGGCGAGCCGACCACGGTCCAGGCGGTGGCGCTGTACTCGTTGCCGGGGGCGCCGCCGCCGGGCCTCTCCGGAACGGAGGTCGCCGCCGGCACCAAGGGAACCCTGTCCCACCTGCTGATTCCCGACCCGCTGCCGGGCATGCCCCGGGTGCTCGCCCTCTGGCTGGAGGGCCGGACCGCGGTGGTGGGCCCGGTGGTGCCGGTCGAGGACGCGGTGGTGTCGCTCGGCTGGGCCCGCAAGCTGCTGACGATGGTGCCGCAGGGAGCCTCCGGCGGGATCCACTTCGTCGAGGACAACCTGGCGACGCTCATGCTGTTCCAGGACCCGCTGCTGGCGGGCCACCTCTCGGCCAAGTGGCTCGGACGCCTGGCCGGCATGACACCGCAGCAGCGGGAGTGGACGGAGGAGACGCTGCTCGCCTGGCTGGAGGGCGGCGGCACGCTCCCGGCCGCCCGCCTGCTCCGCATCCACCCGCAGGCCGTCCGGAACCGGCTGCGCAACCTGGAGAAGATCTTCGGCAGTGGTCTGCGCGACCCCCGGGCCAGGTTCGAGCTCCTGCTCGCGTTGAAGATCCAGGTCATGGCGTCCGAGTACGCGCGGCTGCGCCGAAGAACCGGGATGCTGTCCCTGCTGCAGACGTCCGGACCCCAGTGGGACGTCCGGACGAAGGGGCGCTGAAGCCCGCCCGCCGGCGCCGACCGATCCCGCGCCGGCAACGCACGACACCCGGGGCGCCCGCCACCGGGACCGTCCTCGCCCTCACGGGGGCGGACCGCACCTGCCGGTGATGCGGCCGGCGATGCCGTCCGTGGTCCCGTCCCGTCGGTGGTCCCGCTCCCGGTCCCTCTCAGGGCGGCGCCGCGCGTTCGGAGCCGGGCCGTCCCCTCGTGGCAGCCGTCCCCGTGCTGCCGCGTCATCCCCTCGTGGCAGCCGTCCCCGCGCTGCCGCGTCATCCCCTCGTCGGCCGCGCCGTCCGTGGACCGTTGCGCGTGGGTCATCACCGCGCGGACCACCGAGGCCCACCCGGACCGGTTCCCGTGGGTTCCGCGCGGCCCTGATCCTCCGGGTGCAAGGGAGGAAGAGCCCCATGTCATCGTTGAGGAAGAAGCGCCCAGCGGGAACGGCCGCGGCCGCCTACGGACTCCCCCTGGTGAGCCGCCTTCCGAGGTCGTTCGCCACCGTCCTGATCATCGTCGCGATGATCCTCACCGCGACGGCGCTGGTGTACCCGGTGGCGAAGTCGGCCGGTGCCTATCGCAGCGCCCCGGTGAGCGACGACCAAGGAGTCGTGCAGACACCCACCGGGCCGCTCACCGCCGTCGACCGTGACTTCGTCAAGCGGGTGCGTCTGGCCGGGCTGTGGGAGATCCCGGCGGGCCGGATGGCCCTCGCGAAGAGCACAAGCCCCGAGGTCAAGGTGGCCGGCCAACACCTGGTCCAGGGTCACACCGACCTCGACCAGGCGGTGTTGACCGCCGCCCGAACCCTGAACCTGAACGTCCCCAGCGAGCCGTCGGCACAGCAGCAGGGCTGGCTCAAGCAGCTGGACGCCGCGCAGGGCGGGGAGTTCGAGGAACTCTTCGCGAACATCCTGCGCAGCGCCCACGGGCAGGTGTTCGCGGTCGTGGCCCAGGTGCGCGCCGGCACCCAGAACTCCACGATCCGGGACCTGGCGAACACGGCCAACAACACGGTGCTCGACCACATGAACGTCCTGGAGGACACCCGGCTCGTCGATTTCGACAAGCTCACCCCGCTGCCGACCGGTTCGGGCGCGCCGTCCGCGAGCCGCCCTCCGGCGCCCGCCGGACCGACCCGCTAGACGACCACCCGGAGGAAGGCTGTCCGCGGCCTGCCCGGCAGGCCTGATCACGTCCGAGGAGTGTGACGAACATGAAGTCCCGTAAACGTGGTGCGTCGAGGAGAAGGGCCGGTGCCCTGCTGTTGGCGGGGATCCTGGGTACCGGCGCGGTGGGGACGGTCGCGGCGGTGGCCTTCGCCGGCCAGCGCCCCTGGAGCGAGCCGTCGGCGGCGTCCCCGCAGGTCGGTACCGTCGCCTGCGCCGACGCCGGGGTGGCCCTGAACGACGTGCCGGAGGCGTCCCAGGACGCAGTGGACAAGAACCTCGCCGAGCTCGACGTCCAGGTGGCGGACGCGTACAACCGGCTGTCCGCGCCCGGCTCGGGCGACACCGAGGACCGCGTGCTGGGCGACCTCGCCGACAAGCGCGCGGAGACCCTGAAGAAGCTGTCGGGCAGCGCGGGCCCGGACGCCGGCCTGCCCCAGGACCTCTCGGGGATGGCGCGGTGCGTGATCAGGCACGATCTGGTGGTCGAGGACTCGGCCAAGGGGTACAGCGCGGACGGTGAGGGCGGGACGGTCGCCCGGACCAGGGCGGCCGCGCAGGCGAAGTCCCTCCCCAGACGCGGGTTCGTCGACATCCGCAGCGTCTCCCCGAACGTCCCGGCGCCCGTCCGGAAGGGGCCGGCCACCGGCTCCTTCACGTCCCGGTGCGGGCGCAACGAGAACCGCCACCTCAACCCCGACAACGTGATCGTCGCCCCTGGCGTGAGCAACGGGGCGCACCACATGCACGACTACGTGGGGAACGTGGCCACGGACGCGTTCTCGTCCAACGCCAAGCTCGCCGCCGCGGGCACCACCTGCTCGAACGGGGACCAGTCGGCGTACTACTGGCCCGTCCTGCGGGTCTTCGACGGCACCGATGAGAAGGACGCCAAGGCCCCCGGCGGCGGCCGGGACCGGAACGTGGGACGGATCCTCATCCCGGCCGAGGCGGACATCACGTACACCTCGGGCACCGGGAACCCCGTCCAGCCGATGGCCCGGTTCCTGCGCATCATCACCGGTGACGCCAAGGCCTTCACCAACGGGCCGGCGAACGTCCGGGCGTCGTGGAGCTGCACCGGGTTCGAGAACCGCCAGGTCGTCGACAAGTACCCGGTCTGCCCGCAGGGGAGCAGGGTCGTCCGGACGCTGAAGTTCCCGGACTGCTGGGACGGCAGGAACATCGACAGTGCCAACCACCGGACCCACACCGCCTTCTCCAACGCTTCGGGCGCGTGCCCGAAGAACTTCAAGGCGATCCCCCAACTGGTCGAGCGCGTCGCCTACGACGTGCCGGCCGGGGTCCGGTACGCCGTCGACAGCTTCCCCGAGCAGCTGCACAACCCGATCACCGACCACGGTGACTTCATCAACAACATGAACAAGGGCCTGCTGGACCAGATGGTCGGTTGCATCAACCAGGGGCGTCGCTGCGGGTGACCCGCCCCCTCCGGGGCCGCACCGCCCTGCGGGCCGGACCTCGTGGGGCCGGCTCCCGGAGAGCAACGGGCGGGCCCGGCCCGGGGCCGGGGAGCGGACGCGATCCCCGCGCCGCCGGCGCCGGGATCCCGACATCGGATTCGACAGCAGGTTCAGGACGAGGCCGGAGGGCTCAGCAATGGTGAGAGGGCAGAGGCGGCGGTCACGGCGGTTCGGCCCGGTGCCACGGGGCGCCGAGCGGGCCGGCCGGGCGCGCGCGGCGGCCGAGGGCGACCAGCCCGCGGAGGGCGGTCGCAGGCGGCCGAGCCCGTGGTCGCTCCTGCCGCCGCTGGCGGCGGGCCTGGGCGTGACGGCCATCGTGGTCGACCCCAGACTGCAGTCGTACCTGACGTACGCCGTCGGGGTGCTCGCGCTCGTCTCGTTCACCTCCGCGGTCCTGTGGGGGCTGGCGGCGACCGACCGGCTGATCCTGAGGCCGGTCCACCGGCTGGTCGCGCAGACCGTCCACCGTGCGATGGGCGTCGCCGGCGTCGTCTTCCTGGCCCTGCACGTCTGGATGAAGCTGATCGTGGGACAGATCGGCGGGCTCGCGGCCCTCGTGCCGTTCGCCGACCCGGCCCGACCGCTGGTCCTCGGACTGGGGACCGTCGCCGGCTACCTCTTCCCCGCGGTGGCGCTCGCCGGGGCGGCCCGCGGGAGGCTCGCCCGCTCGGGCGACGCGCGCCGGTGGAGGGTCATCCACCTCTGCTCGTACCCGGCGTGGGGCGCGGGCCTGGTCCACGGGCTGCAATCGGGTCGGCTCGCGCCCTCCTGGGTGGTGCTGCTGTACGGCGTGGCCGTCGTGGGTGTGATCGTCGCGCTCACGCTCAGGCTGGTCCTCCAGGACCGTTCCGGCCCGCGCCAGGCCCCCGTCCGGCCCCGTCCGCCGGAGGCCGGCGACCCCGGCGTCACCGTCCCGCGCGTGTCGGTGGCCACGGCCCCCGAGACCGCCGTCCCGCGCGTTCCGGTGGCCGCGGGGCAGACCATGGCTGCCGGGCCGGGGCTGGCCGTGGGGCAGGCCGTGGCTGCCGGGCCGGGGCTGGCCGTGGGCCGGGGCGTGGCTGCCGGACCGGGCCTGGCCGGCATCGGACTCGGACGTCGGCGGCAGGACGGGTGAGCGGCTTCCCCCCACCCGTCATCTGGTTCGGACGGCCGGTCCTGTTCGCCGGCCTGGAGAGCCTGGAGCGGGTCGACTACCGATCCCACCTCGTGGTCCACGGCCAGCTGCCGGCGCTGCGTGCCGAGGAGTTGGCCGAGCTGGCCGAGAACGTGGACCTGCGCGGCCGGGGAGGCGCCGGATTCCCCTTCGCCCGGAAGCTCAGGGCGGTCGGCAAGGCGGTCGCCCGGCGCCGTACCAGGCCGGTCGTGGTCGTCAACGGAACGGAAGGAGAACCGAGTTGCCTGAAGGACACCACGCTGCTCCTGCGTACCCCGCACCTCGTGGTGGACGGTGCGCTGATCGCGGCCGCCGCGATCGGCGCGGAACAGGTCGCGATCGGCGTCACGCGGACCGACACCGAGGAGTCGCTGCGCCGGGCGCTGGCCGAACGACGGTCGGTGAAGCCGCCGGTGACGGTGGTGCGGCTGCCCGAACGGTTCGTCACAGGCGAGGGGAGCGCCCTCGCCCGTGGCATCACCAACGGGATCGCCCTGCCCCGGGGAGGAGGCGTGCGCACCAGCGACAGCGGTGTCGGGGGAGCCCCCACGCTGCTGTCCAACGCCGAGACGTACGCCCAGCTCGCCGTGGCGGCCCGGTGGGGTGCGCTGCCCTACCGGGAGATCGGAACCCCCGAGGAACCCGGCACGGTGCTGCTCACGATCGCCGGCTCGACCGTGGTGGAGACCCCCACCGGAGTGCCGCTCGAGGCCGTCCTGGCGGCGTGCGGCCTGGACGTCGGACAGGGGGTCCTGGTCGGCGGCTACCACGGGAAGTGGCTGACCCCCGAGGCCGCCCGCTCGGCCGTGGTGTCCCGCCAGTCCTTCCAGCGCCTCGGCGGAGCGCTGGGCGCCGGGGCCGTCCTGCCGCTGCCGGAGACGACCTGTCCGCTGTGGGAGGTCGTCAGGATCTCCCGCTGGATGGCGGACGAGACGGCCGGTCAGTGCGGGCCCTGCTACCTGGGGCTCCCCGACCTGACCGCGTCGCTCGAGGACCTGGTGCGCGGCGGTGGCCGGCGCGCACTGGACCGGGTACAGGCCGGGATGCGCGCGGTCACCGGGCGGGGTGCGTGCAGCCACCCCGACGCCGCCGCCCGTTTCGTGGCCTCGTCCCTGGCCGTGTTCGACGGCGACCTGGCCGCGCACTCCTACCAGGGAGGGTGCGGGCGGCCGTCGCAGGGCGTCCTGCCGCTGCCGGAGGTGGAGAGCGCCGGCACCATCGTGGTCGACTGGACGCTCTGCGAGGCCCACGGCCTGTGCACCGGCGTCCTGCCCGACGTCATCCGGCTGGGGGCGGACGGGTTCCCCGCCGCGGGCGTGATGCCCGTACCCGCGAGGCTGCTCTCCCAGGCGGCGCGGGCCGTCGACCGTTGTCCCGCCCTCGCGCTGCGGATCCAGTGAGGCCGGCGCGGCTCCGGGCGCTGCCGCCCCCTCCCGAGCGCGGCCCGTGCGGCCCGGGGTGCTCGTCGGGGCGGCGGGCCGATCGAGAGATTCCGGAGGGCCATCGACCCTGAAACCCACGTCCCGTGTCCGCGGTCCGGAGTTCGACGCCGGACCGGGCCACCGGGGACGCGCACATCCACGGAAGGCCAGATTCCACCGATGGAAAGGCAAGGAACATGTTGACGAAGCGATACGGACTGGTCGGGCTCTGCCTGCTGCTGGTCGGGCTCGTGGTGATGGCCCTGTGGGGCAACATGAGCAGCAGTGCCAAGACGCCGTCCGGGTCGGGCCAGCTGGTGGGCGCGCAGGACGCCGCGCCGGCCGGCGGCGGATCCTACGGCTCGTACGACTCCTACGGCGGTGGCGGCGCATCGCCGTCCGCCGGCAGCCGGCCCAGCGGGGCGTCGGCGGGCGGGGGCCAGACCGGGGGCGCGCTGACCGTGCGCAACGACGCCGCGCTCGGCACGGTGGTCACCGACGGCCAGGGCTTCACCCTCTACCGGTTCGACAAGGACATGGCCAAGCCCCCGATGTCCAACTGCAACGACGGCTGTGCCAAGACCTGGCCGCCGGTCGCCAAGGAGAGCACGACCACGGGGAGCGGGATCGAGGCCGGCGCGGTCGGCGAGGTCACGCGGGCCGACGGGTCGAAGCAGCTGACGCTGGGCGGCTGGCCGGTCTACCGCTACGCGCAGGACACCGCGCCCGGCGACACCAAGGGCCAGGGCGTCGGCGGCACCTGGTTCGCCGTGGCGCCCGACGGCAAGAAGGCGGCCGCCGCGGCCACCGGTGCCACCGCGGCCACCGGTGCGTCGGCCTACCCGTCGGAGACGCCGACCGGTGCGGCGCCGAAGCCCCAGCCGGCGCAGCCGGCCCCGGGCGGGGCCCAGGTCTCGGTGACCTCCAACCCGCAGCTCGGTTCGATCGTGGTGGACGCGAACGGCATGACGCTGTACCAGTACGCCAAGGACCCGTCCTGGCCGATGCGTTCGCTCTGCGAGGGCCAGTGCGCGATGACCTGGAAGCCGGCGCCCGCCGTCGACCCGAGCCAGGTCAAGGGCGTCGACCCGAAGCTGATCGGCAAGATGCAGCGCGCCGACGGGACGTGGCAGCTGTCCGTCAACTGCAAGCCCGTCTACACCTACGCGGGCGACAACGCCCCCGGTGATGCCAACGGGAACGGCAAGGACAACCTGTGGTCGGCCATCAACCCCGCCGGGAAGCCGGTGACCGGCAAGTGACCGCCGGGGACCCCACCGTGGCGGCCGTCCGGCCACGGAGGACCGTCCGTCGCACCCTCCAGTGGCTCGCGCTGACCGTCCTGCTCGTCCTGGGTGTCGTCGAACTGGTCGGCGGTCCAGGAGGGTTGTTCGCCCCTCCGCGGGCGTCGGCCGACGCCGTGCGGGCCTCGGTGGAGGACCTGGCCCGGCGGATCGGCTGTGCGGCCGACATCACCGCCGACACCACCGACCTCCGCCAGGGGCTGTGCACCCTCGGCGACGACGAGGTCTGGATCGCCACCTTCCCGACCTCCGGGGCCCAGACGGCCTGGACGTCGGAGGCCGAGGCGTACGGAGGGTCGTACCTGGTGGGTGACCGGTGGGTGGTCGTCCTGTCCGACACCACGGCGGACCTCGTGCACGCGAAGCTCGGCGGGGTGATCACGGGCGGCGCCGACCACACCGGGCACGGCGATCACGGCAACCCTGCCGACCCTGCCGACCAGCCCGATGGCACCGGCCACGATCCGTCCGGGGCCGGCTGACCTGGTGAGCGTTTGACCGATCCGGCGGTGGGGGGGGGGGGGGGGGGGGGGGGGGGGGGGGGGGGGGGGGGGGGGGGGGGGGGGGGGGGGGGGGGGGGGGGGGGGGGGGGGGGGGGGGGGG
>NZ_JBVINN010000028.1:0-9195 GCF_055579305.1 Kitasatospora sp. NPDC032757
CGCGGACGGCGAGATCTCCTGGTGGGTGGTGGACGAGCTGGTGGGCAGCAAGGTCGAGCAGGCCCTCGACGCGCTGGTGCCGCAGTGGATCGCCGTCGACTGGCCGTTCGAGCAGCCGCGCTTCCTCGGCCGTGAGATCTCCTGGTCGGACTGGCTCGCCCTGCCGCAGCATCCCGACACGTAAGTGGTTGTTACCCGTACCGATCTCGAAGGCTGTCGGTCGAACGGGAGCCTCGATCGGGTGACTGCGGCGGTTTCCGCGCGTGGAAGCAGGGCCTCCTGGTAGCTCGGGGTGCGATCCCATTCCGAGTGGTTCCCGGAGGCCCTGTTGTCGTGATCCCCCGACACTTCGTCCATGTCGGCAGCCTTTCACGAAGGCCGTGAGCCGGCTCGAAGATTCGTTCTTGGACATCGTTGGTCCCGTTCTCGTCGGCTCTCGGGAGGGGTGGACTCGACAGCCGGGCGAGACTGCCCGGTTCACGGTGACCCTGGCCGTCGGTGAACGACTCGGCGTCAGCGGGACCCCAGTGACCTGGCACGGGCCTGGCACCTCACCTCGGCCGGCGACCGCGCCGTCCTCCGGCGCGGCCCCGACGTCAACTACAGCACCTGCGCCCCGGACTCGATGGGCCCGTGCCTCGAGAATCGACCAGACCTTCATCGCCCTCGCCCCCGGCACCACCGCGCTGGCCGGGGATTTCGGCAGCCGCGTCGGTTGCGAGGCCGGAGCACCCGCAGGCTCGTCCTACGGGTGCAACAGCGTCACCAAGACCGTCCGGGTCACCGTCCGTTGAGACTACTGGGGCCCTGGTCGAGGCCCTCGTCACCCCGCGGACGCAGGGTCCGAGCCGATCGCCACCATCGGCGCAGACGGTCCCGTCACCGCCCGCACTTGGGGGCGGGACACCCGTCGAGGGCGTGGCCGCCGCCCCGCCGCCTCGACCAGGGCGCGTACCTGCTCGGCGACCTGGTGCTGTGTCAGGTCGGAGCGGGGCCCGCGTCAGGTGCCCAGCGCCAGTCCCTCTCACCGAAGTTGACCAGCGTGTTCAGTGAGCGAGGTGGCAGCAGGGATGCGTTCTCAGGATCGAGGATCAGCGGATCACGAACGCTGGGAGTCGCCGCTCTTCTACGTTGCGAGGCAAGGCGAGACCGAACCGGGACTCGAGGATCGCCAGCGTGACACGCTCCTCGCCCTCGACGAGTTCCTCATCCGAGCGGGCAGATTCACCGTTCGGGAGGAGCGCACCGGCCCGTACGAGTTCGGCCAGCAGAAAATCCGGCTGCTGGCCCCACCGCCAGACCTCCTCACCGATGCCGAAGGAACAGATGTGCACCCCATCCTTGGCATAGGCGAACTGCTTCGGCGGATGGTCGGGCTGAGGGTCGAGACGGACGACTTCCACCCCGTCCCGCGAGATATCGGCCAACCGTTCCGCCCCGGTGGGAACCCCGTACTCCAGGGCGAAGGACCACCCCGCGTCCGAGCCGGCGCGTACCAGATCGTCGTCATCCGTCCCGTCGTCCATGACCAAGGCCCATGCTTCCGTGCCCGTGATGGGCGACGGGATCGATCCCGGTACGCCGTCCATGCGCAGGGCGAGCTCCTCCGGCGTGATGCCACGGGCGAAGACGATGCTGTGATGCCAGTCATCGCGATCCACCAGCCACTGAATACCGTCACCCACGACACAGCCCCTTCCCCCGAGCGCAGGTGATGATCTCCGCGCATCCACGTGGCCACCCTAGACGGCGGCACTGACGTCTTCTCGGCGACGATCATTTCCAGATTCGGTTGAGGACGAGGGCAGCCCTGGCGATGTCGCCGATTCGGCTCGGGCTGAGGGCGATGTGTTGCAAGTGCGCCAGCGCTGCTTGAGTTCGGCGGCAGCGTGTTCTCCGAGGGCGCGGACGCCTCTGATCAGGTTGTTCGGCTAACGCGCCACGCGGTAGCGGAGGTAGACGACTTTCGAGCTGAAGGTGCGGGTCTCGACGAGTTCGAGATCCACGCGGCGCTCGCGCCGGGGAAAGAACGGAATGCCACCACCGACCAGCACCGGGTAGACCATGGCCCGGTACTCGTCGATCAGATCCGACGCAGCCGCCTCGGCGGCGAGAGTCGCGCCGCCGATCGCGATGTCGCCCTCCACCGGCTCGGCTCGCAACCGCTCGATCTCCTCCGCCAGGCCGCCGGAGGCCAGGCGGGCATGGCCCTGCACCGCCGACAGCGTGGTCGAGAACACCACCTTCGGGAGCGGCTTCCAGAGTGAGGTCCACTCGCGCATCGAGTCGTCGAGCGATGGATCCTGGTCGGCGGTCTCCCAGTACAGCATCGTCTCGTACAGCCGTCGTCCCAACAGGTGGACGCCGACCTCCCGAATCTCGTCGATCCAGAAGCGAAAGACCTCCTCGTCCGGCGCCGTCCAGTCGAAGCCGCCGTCCGGCCCGACGATGTAGCCGTCAAGTGAGACGCCCATCGAATAGGTCACGCTGCGCATCGGAAGTCCTCCTCGGTAACGGGTTCGACTGTACGACCGCCGGACGCCGCAGACTCATCGCGGCTCGCGGGACCTTCTGGGCCGAGTCACCTCACGAGATCATTTCGTTGAGACAACCTCACTGACCAGCCATCTCGCGGCCCAGCGAGGGGAGCGAACGGTCGAACGTCGTTGCGACTGGTCAGACTTCGATGAGAGGCCGTACCCCCGGGCGGCGGGCTGAGTGGCTTGTCGGTCGCTGGGAGTAGGACCAACGCCTCATGTGCGCTTCCGAACCGCTGAATAGCATCGGCGATCATGAAGACCACGGGAATCGCTCGTCGTGATGTGGCGGAGCGCAGGCGCGACACTCTTGGACGGCTCTCTGAAGAACGGGACATATGGGTGTCGACGGGCCATCCGGATCACGGCCCGCATCAAGTGCCGCTGTGGTTCTGGTGGGACGGACAGGCCGTGTGGATGTGCACCGGCGAGACCTCCGCGACTGCGCGTAACGTGCGAACCGAACCCCGCGTGCGCCTGGCGCTGCCGGACACCTTCGATGTGGTGCTCCTGCAGGGGGAGGCAGAGTGCTTCTCGGACCGGTCCGTGCCGGACGACGCCGCGGATGCGTTCGCCGGAAAGTTCGGATGGGACCCACGTACTGAGGAAGGGCCTTTCCTGTACATACGCGTGGCGCCAAAGACGGTGCTGGCCTGGCGTGGTGAGCCGGAGCTGCGCGGCAGAGTCCTCATGCGCGAGGGAGCGTGGCTGGAGTAGTGACCACCCGGCAGGCCGGGATCCGCTCGCCCGGCGGGCGCCGGACCTGCGCCCGCCGGGCGGCACTCGGTCCGCCAGGACGGATCAGACGGTCAGCCTCCTCAGCCTGACGGGTGCCCGACCCGGTGACTGTCGCGCGCCCAGGTGGTGGTGACGACGGCGGTGCCGGCGCCTGCGGCGGCGTGCTGCGCGAGGACGCCGCCGGCCAGAAGGGACTCGTCGTCCGGGTGGCCGAAGACCCCGAGAAGAGACGGCAGGGGTGCGGGACGGGGAGGAATCACGGAATCGGTGCCTTCCAGGGCTCGACAAGGAGGTGACCGGGACGCGGAGCCCTGACCGCCGCTTCGACAGCCGGGTTGCCGAGCCCGTGGTGACCACTCACTCGAACGACGGCTTGCGATCCCGGGTCCGCTTGAGCTCGAAGAAGCCGTCCGTGCCGGCAATCATGACCAAGCCGTCCCAGAGCCGTCCGGCCGCTTCGCCACGGGGTGCCGGCGTGATCACGGGGCCGAACAGGGCAGTGCCCTCGATGCGGAGGACAGGAGTTCCGACGTCGAGGCCGACCTCGTCGAACGCCTCGTGGTGCGAGTCCTTGATGAACTGGTCGAAGTCCGTGCTCATGGCGGCCGCGGCCAGCGAATCGGGCAGGCCCACCTCCGCGAGGGCCTCGGGAACGACGGTCGGATCGTCGCGACGTCGGTGGTGGTGAAACCGGGTGCCGATCGCGGTGTACAGCGGTCCGAGGATGCGGCTGCCACCGTGTTCGGCGGCCGCCGCGCAGACCCGCACCGGCCCCCACGCCCTCGTCATCAGCTCCCGGTAGTCCTCGCTGAGTCCCTTGCCCTGGCGCTGGTCGAGGTTCAGGTAGGCCAGCGACATGATTCGCCAATCGGCGCGTACCGGCCGGACCTGCTCGACCTCCAGGAGCCAGCGCGAGGTGATCCACGCCCAGGGGCACAGCGGGTCGAACCAGAACGGAACGTCCACGCGGTCCGGCAGTTCGTTGATCATCAGATGAGCACCGTCCTTCCTCAGGTTCGCTGTTGCTTCCCCGCCCCGGGGCTGGATGTCGAACAAGCCGCCACGGACTGGCATGGACCCCGAGGCCGGAACCGTGGGGTGCACCGCGGCGGGCGATCACCGGCTTGATGCCCTGCTTCCGCACCGGACGCCGGTACTTGTCGTGCTCGTGGCCCCGGCCGGCCGCCGAACAGGGCATCGGGGTGGCGCCGTGGCGGACCGACCGGGCCGGCCACGGCAGGTATGCCGGCGAGCAGGGGCAGCAGTTGGGTGACGTCCTTGCGGTCGCTGCCGGTCGGTGACGCCGAGCGGGACCTTCCGGGCAACGGCTCGATCGGTCCCCACAGCAAGGCGGCGGTGAGAGCGGAGCGGGTGATGCGCATGGAATCCTCCGGGGTCATTGCGTAGTGGAGCGTATACGCAATGCAATCGGTGGCCACTGACAATCGCGCCTGGCCCTGCTCCATGGCAACCGTGAGGAGCCATTCGATCTGGCCGCACGTCACCTGAAGTGGCTGGGCGCGCGTGTCGCCGCGGGGGCGCGCCCGCCCCATCTCGAGCCCGTCAACGGGCCCTGCGTTCACGGGCGACGCCATGCGGGGGATGCGCCCCTGCCGCGGAGGGTGTCATGGCCATCCGGATCCCGGAGCAGGTGTACGGTGGCGCAAACGACTGCGCAGGGTAATCACATCGTCACCAGTACGGGGGAAGCAGCTGTACCAGCGGGTCTTCCGGTTGCACAGGCAACGTGTGACAAGCTGCGCGCGCCGGCCGATCCGGCCCCGGTCGTGGGCCGGATCGGCCTGGGCGCCGTGGCGGGGCGCGAGCTCCGTGCGAGTCGTGCGGTGCCGTGGTGGATCGTCAACGTCGCCGCGGTCATGGGCTTCAGGTGGTTCACCATCTGGTTCCTGCCGGCTGGGAGGACCACCTGGACCGTCGTGCGGGTGGACCGAGACGGCGCGGCTGATGGCCATCGGGCAGCTGCTCACCGACCTGGTGATCCTCGGCCTGGCCGTCAAGGTCATCGTGGGCGCGGCCCCGCGCGGCAAGCAGTGCAAGGCGAGCCCGGGCAGTACCCGGGCTGGGGGTGAAGAACGATGAGCCGGTCCCGCAGGCCGAAGCCGCTGACGCCCACGTCGCACCGCCGCGGCCGGCACCCGCGAACCGGCGCCCCGGCGACCTTCGTCGACCATGTGCGCCCGGACGGAGTCGTGGTCCGGTGGGAGTCGCGGCGCCACCGCAAGCACCAGAAGCCCGCCGCCGGACCGACCTGGTGGGCGCCCAACGCCCGCGGCTGGTGGATCGCGGTGCTGTTCGCCATTGGGTCGCTGCTGTTCGCCGTCGGCTCGGTGCCCGGCTACACCGGCGCGGTCGGAGCCCGGTGGGACACCGTCACGTACTTCATCGGGTCGCTGTTCTTCACCGCGGCATCGTTCCTGTCCTACCGCGAAGCGGTCGACGCAGCCCCGAAGGCGCAGAACCCCGCGCACCGGCGGTTCTTCGTCTTCCAGCCGCGGCGGATCGACTGGTGGGCCACCGCGGTCCAGCTGGCCGGCACCTTGTACTTCAACGTCAGCACCGGGGTCGCCGTGGCGAATCATCTGTCCGCGGCCACCGCCCACCAGCACGTCTGGCGGCCCGACGCGATCGGCTCGGTGTGCTTCCTGGTCTCGAGCTGCCTCGCCTGGTACGAGACCTGCCACCGCTGGGCGGCCTGGCGGCCGAGATCCTTGTCCTGGTGGATCACGCTGGCCAACCTGATCGGGTCCGTCGCCTTCGGTGTCTCCGCCGTCGCCGGGTACATCGACCCGGTCACCGGCCAGGTGCACAACGCCACGGGGGCCAACACCACGACCCTGATCGGTTCGATCTGCTTCTTCGTGGGTGCTGTCCTCCTGCTGCCCGAACGCACCGAGGAGGCCGGTAGCCGAGTGACCTCGCCAACGGGCGGTGGCACCTGACAGCGTGTATCACGGCATCGGCTCGCTCGGGCCCGATCTCTCCTCCCTGTTGCCCGACTTCGCGGACAGCACCGGCCGCGTGATCCGCCCGATCGCGCGGACGCCAGGCCGTCTGCCCTATTCGAACGGAGGCGGGGTTCGTGTGGCCGGGCGGTTGGCGGGAGCCGACTGTCACGAGTTGGCCGGCACACGGTTCGGGACAGCGACCCGGCCGGGGCCGGGTTTCGAAGCGCGGTGAGGATCGTGCAGCCGCAAGATCGGTGGTTCCGTCAGGGGAAGCGCGTCGACCGGGCACCGGGGCCGAGGTGTTGGCCGAGACCGTACCTGCGCACAGCACGGTGGACTGGGGGAGCGCTGGCACCGCTCCTGTCCCGTGGGCTACGTTATGCGGTGATGACTACCGGGACTTCATTGCGCCACACACGGATCGGTGACCCGGCGCTCCTTTGAGCGCCGTACGGGCCGGTGCCGGCCCGCTGTTTGATCGAGGATCCGGCGCTGCTGCGCGGGCTCCGCCTCCTGTCGTGTTGATCTCAGCTCGACACGTCAACCACGACAGGAGAACTCATGCCCACCAAGACGCTGCACATTCCCACCGCGGACGGCCAGGCCGACGCTTTCGCCGCCTTCCCCGACGGTGACGAGCGGCACCCGGGGGTGCTGATGTACCCGGACGGCTTCGGCATCCGGCCGGTGCTGCGGCAGATGGCCCGCGAACTGGCCGGGCACGGCTTCTACGTGCTCGTCCCCAACCTCTTCTACCGGCACGGCCCGGCACCGGTGATCGAACTTCCGGCGCACATCGGCGAAGAGGCCCGGCCCGCGGTCTTCGCCCAGCTGATGCCCTTGATCGAGGCGCACACCGTCGAACGTGTCCTGAGCGACGCCGACGCCTACCTCAGGTTCCTCACCACCCAGCCCGAGGTCGGCGCCGGACCGGTCGGGGTGACCGGCTACTGCATAGGCGGCCTCCTGGCGATGCGCACCGCCGTTGCCCACCCCGGCCAGGTGGCCGCCGTTGCCGGATTCCACGGTCCCGTGGGCGTCGACCGGCCCGACAGCCTCTCCACGCTCACGGCCCAGGTCCACCTCGGCCACGCCGAAGGCGACGTGACGCCCGAGGCCCTCGGCGAGCTCAACCAGGCCCTGGACGCCGCGGGTGTCGGCTACACCTCCGAGATCTACCCCGGCACCATCCACGGCTTCACCATGTCCGACACCGATGCCTTCAACCCCTCCGCACTGCAGCGTCATTGGGAGCGCCTGCTCCCCCTCCTCGACCGCACCCTGGGCAACAGTGGATCTTCGCGACCTGGGAAGCGGTCGGAATCGCGAACCTGAGGAGGCGGGGGCCGTATCGCCGGGGGCCGGGGGTGATGGTGACGGGTGCCGGGGAACTCGGGGGACCTGCGGAGGTCCTCCATCCTCGGCAACCGCTGCGCTGATCACCACGATCGTCCCGTCCCGACCCGACCCGCGGACCGGGGAGGCGGGTGCGGGAACGGCGGGCACAGCGGGAACGGCCGGGCGGCGGCGCGGCGCCTGGGCCCGGCATCCGCTCCCTCGCAGGGAACCCCCGGACCCGCTCGGTGTTGTCGCGCCCGGTGTCGGACAGCTCAGCCGAGCCCGGCCGCCCGGTGTGGGCATGGCCTGCGGCGTGCGGCCGAAGCACGGACGGGGGACGAGATGTTGCCGGCCTGGTCACCGGGGGAGAGGCTGAGCGGGCGTCACCAGGTGCCAGAGAATGCGGTCGGCACCGCGTCGATCGTGGTGCGCGGAAGGAGCGAGTCCACATGAGGGTCATGCTGAGAGCCCACTTCGACACTGAGGTCTCGAATGAGGCGATCAAGGACGGCACACTGCCGAAGATCATGGAATCGATGGTCGAGCGGCTCAAGCCCGAGGCGGCCTACTTCGGCCCCAGCGAGGGCGGGAGGTCCTGCACCCTCGTCTTCGACCTGCAGGACAGCTCACAGCTGCCCACGATCGCGGAGCCGCTCTTCCAGAAACTCGGCGCGAGGATCGAAATCCAGCCGGTGATGAACCCCGCAGACCTGCAGAAGGGTCTTGCGGCTCTGAAGTAGCAGAGCCGGAGCGCGAGGACCCGGCGCTCCCGCCCTGGGCGTGGCTGCGCGGGCGGGCCGGGTCCCGCGTCGCGGGAAGCCGACCGGAAGGCGCCCCTCCGGCGAAGGAACCGCGCCTGCCAGCACGGGCGCAAGCCACGGTGGTGCCTGGCCGCGGCCGGCCGCCGCGAGGGCGCCGCGAGGGCGCCGCGTTGCTCCCGCCGGAGCGGGAGAGGTTCGGCGGTTGCGCTGACGGCCGGGTGGATCAGGACCGTGTGAGGGCCCGGATCCGGAGCAGTCCGAACGAGGCCCGGCCGTACAAGACCCTCTTGCCCTTGCGCGAGAGGCGGCGGCGGGTCCCTGGACCCCGCCGCCGGGCCGCCGAACACGCCCCCGGCCGGCCTGCCCCGGACAGGCCGGTGGAGGCCGCGGCGTGTGCCGTTCGCCGCCGGCGCCCCACCCCCTGGGAGGTGGCGGGGACGGGGCACCGGGTGGTGGGGTGTGCCCGGGTCAGCTCCGGGTGACCACGAGCTGGCTGGAGCCGTCCGGCAGGCCGGCGATGGCGGCGCGCTGGGCCGGGAAGGTGCTCGCGCCGTACGGGCCCTGGACGGCGCCGAAGCCGGACCAGTTGCCGTTGCCGAAGCGGGTCTCGTGGTAGACGTTGCCGTCACCGCCGACCACCGCCACCTGGGACGACCCGTCCGGCAGGCCGGCGATGCCGACCGTCCGCGCGGCCATGGTGGGCGCGCCGTTGCCGGGGAGCGCGGCGAAGCCGGACCAGTTGCCGTCGGCGAAGCGGGTCTGGTGGTAGACGTTGCCGTCGGTGCCGATCGCCAGGACCTGGGAGGAGCCGTCCGGCAGTCCGGTGATGGCCACCCGCCCGGCCGCCATTCGCGG
>NZ_JBVINN010000028.1:9292-120021 GCF_055579305.1 Kitasatospora sp. NPDC032757
AGGGCTGTTCACACCGGGGAGCGCGGCGAAGCCGGACCAGTTGCCGTTGGCGAAGCGGGTCTGGTGGTAGACGTTGCCGTCGTTGCCGATCGCCAGGACCTGGCTGGACCCGTCGGGCAGGCCGGCGATGGCGACGTCCCCGGCCGCCATTCGCGGGCTGTTCACACCGGGGAGCGCGGCGAAGCCGGACCAGTTGCCGTTGGCGAAGCGGGTCTGGTGGTAGACGTTGCCGTCGTTGCCGATCGCCAGCACCTGCGAGGAGCCGTCCGGCAGACCCGCGATGCCGGCCCGGCGGGCCGCCATGGTGGGCGTGCCGATCCCGGGGAGCGCCGCGAAGCCGCTCCAGCCGCCGTTCGCGGCGCGGACCCCGTGGTAGAGCTGGCCGTCCAGGCCGATGCCCAGCTCCTGCGAGGAGCCTCCCGGCAGCCCGGCGACCGCGGCCTCCGAGCCGCGGAACACACCCGCCCCGCCCGCCAGCGGGCTGAAGCCGGGCCAGTTGCCCGAGCTCTGGCGCACGCCGAGGAAGAACCCGGAGGACTGCGACGGCGGGGCGCCGGTGAGCTGGATGTCGAGGTAGTCCTGGTCGATCCCTATCGTGAAGCCGCCCCAGGTCTCCGGGTCCTTCGGTGAGGCGTACTGGTGGGCCCGCTGGTGGTTGGACCAGTAACCGGCCGGTATCGCCGGGTCGTTGGTGTCCTCCTGGCCGTTCCAGTTGGCGCTGAGGACGGCGTCGGGCATGGTGTAGGCGCTGTTGCCGGCGTTGGTGGCCAGGTCCTTCATGCCGGACGAGGAGCTGCTGTAGACACCGGAGTTGTAGCCCAAGGCGTGCAACTCGTTGGTCCAGGCAGTGAGGAAGCCCAGCACGTTGCCCGAGTACTGCGCGACGTAGGCCTCCATGTCGTAGTAGAGGATCGTGCCGGGGCCGAAGCCGAGGGCCTGGGCCTGGCTCACCGCGTCGTCGGCGGCGTTGGCGCCCTCGGCGGCGGGGGAGGCGATCTTCGAGGCCTGGACGCCGACGTACAGCGGCATGAAGGCCCAGCCGCCGGCCTGCTGCTGCTGGACCCAGGAGGCCGTCAGGTTCGGCTGGGCGCAGGCCCGCTTGGCGCCGCCGATGTAGATGCCGACCGCCCGGTACGGGGAGGAGGTCATCCACGCGTTCATCGCGGCGCCGGAGGGCGCCGTACAGGCGTCGAACCCCTTGCCGGTGTAGTTCGTCGCCGACGCGGGTATCGACGCCGACGCCGCGGCCATGGCCAGGTCGGACGGCGGGGCCGCGGCGCTGGTGGACCGCGGTGCGACGGCCGCCCGGGGTGCCGCGGGTGCCGGCGCCGGCTGGTGCGCCGGCTCGGGGGTGAGCCCGGCGCCGGTGATGATCCGCCGCACCAGCGGCTGGTCCGCGTCGTACGTCCCGGTCACCGCGACGACACCGTCGTTCGCCAGGATCGTGTGCGCGACGGGGTTGGAGCCCTCCCGGTCCGGTGCGGCCGCCGTGGCGGGCTCGACCAGCAGGGCCTCCGTGCGGCCGATCAACCGCGGCGGACAGACCTGCTGTTCGCCCGGATGCCCGAGGTACACGGCGTGCTGGTCGAAGCGGACACAGGCCTGCGGGTCCACAGCCAGATCCACCACCGGCCAGGCCGCCGGCACCTGGAAGACGTGGCCCTTGTACGTCACCGTCTTGGTGTCCGGACCTCCGGCGGGCGCGGCTTCGGCGGAGCCGGCGGCGGGCGCCGCCATGAGCACGGCCGCCGCGACGGCCGTGGCGCTCCGGAGCGCTGTCATACGGGACTTCACCCAGATCTCTCCTGACATGGCGAAGGCCGCGCGCTGAGAGGTCGGCCGCGGCGTCGGCGGCCACGATATACACGCCCGCAACGGCCGACCGTCGCGGGCCCCTCCCGTCCGGCCTCGCGGCCCATCTCGGGGCCAGTGCGGATCACCCGGCCGTGGATGCGGCGGAGGTGGGCCAGGACCGAAGCCGGACCAGCTGCTCCTTGCCGAGCTCCGCCCGGCGGGCCTTCGAGCTGGCCGGCCAGGCCCCGGCGGCAGCCCCTCGTCCGCTTTTGCGCGCGCGGCACCTTCGTATGTCCTTCCCCTCCACGAACGCTGCTGCTGGCGCCGCTGGAGGCCGCCACCGCCGGTGACGGTCTCCAGTGACACCCCCGACGGTTCGCCGCTGAACGACGTCTCCTGACAGTGAGTCAGGGGAGCCGGGTGACGAAGGGGGGCGCGGCGACAGCGCGGCCCGCGGCGGGTCCTTTCGGGCGAGCTTCATCCGCATTCGAATCTATTTGTCCGGAGCATCGTTGACGGAGCATCGGCACGGGCCGAAGGTGCGCCGTCGGGTCCGCGTTCGGGGCCCTCCCACCTCCTGGGTGACGGCGTTTGACGAGATCAGCAGGCCGCTGACCGTGCTCGAGAGCTCCGGCAGCTGCTGGACGGAGAACCAGGTACCGCAGGCCGTCGTCCGCACCAGCCGGGACTCGGACGTCTCCAACAGCTCCCTGTCCCGGCTGTCACGGGCGCGAGGGGGGATCCACCGGTGTGATGCCGAACGAGCCGCCCGGACCCTGGCGCCGGCGGGCATCACGGCGAGTCCGAGTCGGTACGTCCGCGTGTGCTGCGGCCGAGGGCGGTCCCGCCCCGATACGCTGGATCGGTGAACCGCCTCCTGCCGTGGCCGCGCAGACATCCGGTCGGCCGGCCGGAATCGCGGACGGACTACGCGGGCGCGCTCTACGGCTCCCTCCTCGCCGCCTCCGTCATCGCCGCGGCGAGCGCGGTGGGCGACTTCCCCCGGCTCCAGCTCGTGGTGCTGCTCCTCGTGACCGGCCTGGTCTTCTGGGCGGCCCACGTCTACGCCCACCTTGCCGGCGAACGACAGGTCGGCCAGACGATCGGCTGGGCCGAAGCACGACAGGTCGGGCGGCACGAGTGGTCGATCGTCGAGGCGGCGGTGCTGCCCGCCGTGGCCGTGGGGCTGAGCCCCTTGCTGGGACTGGGGCTGAGCGGCACGGCGTGGCTCGCCCTCGCGGTCGCGGTGGCTCAGCAGGTGGCCTGGGCCTACCTCGGCGCCGTGCACGCCGGAGCGTCCCGCACCCAGGCCGGTGTCGAGGGGATGATCAACCTCGTCCTCGGTCTGGTCATCGTGGCGGCGAAGGCGGCCATCGGACACTGAGCGGGGCGAGGGGGACGGGATCGCTTCGGTCGCGGACCAGCCGTCCCGGCTCGGTCTGGCCGGGACGGGTTGTGCCCGGACACCGTGCTGGCCCGCGTGTCGTACGGGCAGGCCCGCGCTCTGCTGGACGAGCACACCGCGGTGCGCGGGCCTGGCACGGGCCGGGACCTGCACGAATGGCGGCACTCCGGTCTGACCCACCTCGGCGAGGCCGGGGCGAGCCTGCTGATGCCGATGGCGAAGTCGCGGCACAAGAAGGCGGAGAACGTCCGCCGCTACTTCAAGCCGTCCCCGGACGCGACCGCCGAGGTCACCAGCCTGCTCGCGCCCGGCGACAGCCGACGCTGAGTCACTTCTGAAGTTGCGTTGCCGCCCTGGTCGGAGTCCCTTGGGCATCGAGCATGAATCGAAGAGGCCGATGTGACCATCAGGGTCCGCCGCTGCTTTGCCTACCTGCGGCCCGCCGGGCGGGCTGGCCCCGCCTGGCGCGTGGCGTCCGGTCAGCAGTTCAGTCGGCGGTGTCGTCGTGTGCCAGGTTGCCGCCCAGCTCGCGGGAGGCCTCGGCCTGTGCCAGCAACTCCTGAGCCTTGGCCTTCACGCCCTCGATGGCGTCGGCGCCGGCGACGAACCGCAGCGGCGGTTCCTGCCGATCGGCGATGGTGAGCAGGGCGCGGGCGAGCTTGGCGGGGTCGCCGGTCTGCTGGCCGTTCATGCTCTTCCAGGCATCGATCGTGGCGCGGGTGCGCTCGGCGTAGTCGTCGATGGTCGGCTCGGGCCAGGTGGTGGAGGCGTCCACCAGCAGTTCGGTGCGGAAGAAGCCGGGCTCCACCACCGTGGTGCGGATGCCGTACGGCTCGACGTCATAGCGCAGCGACTCCATCCAGCCCTCCACGCCGAACTTGGAGGCGGCATACGCAACACAGAACTCCTGGCCGATCAGGCCGGCGGACGAAGAGAGGGTGATGACGTGGCCGGCACGCTGCTTGCGCATGAGCGGCAGGATCGCGCGGGTGACGTTCATGGGGCCGAAGAGGTTCGTCTCGATCTGCTGGCGCATCTGCGCGGGCGTGATCTCCTCGAAGTAGCCGGCGAAGAAGTTCCCGGCGTTGTTGATCAGGACGTCGATGCGCCCGAAACGGTCGACGGCGGCCCGCGTGGCGGCCTCGGCATCGTCCAGGCTGGTGACGTCCAGCCTGGTGACCAGCAAATCGTCCTGCGGCCCGCCCAGGGTCTTCTCCACCTCCTCGGGGCGCCGGCCGGTGGCGACGACCTGATGGCCGGCGGCGAGGGCCTCGCGGGCGATGTCCGTGCCCAGACCGCGTCCGGCACCGGTGACGAAGATGACCTTGCTCATGAGAGGTTCCTTTCGGGCGCGGTCGGCGCCCTGTGCGGGGTGTGGTGGCGATGCGTGGCAATGCCACGAGCTGTCTCGGTGGATGCGTGGTCAGGCCTGGTCGGTGGGCATGATCCACAGCTCGCCGACGGAGGCGTGGCGGGGACGGGTGACCATGTAGGCGACGCCCTCGGCGATGTCCTCCGGCGTGAGGACCTCGGTCTGCTCGTAGAAGGGGTCGGTCATCTCACCACGCATCTCGGGCTTGTTGTGTGAGGCCAGTTCGGTGTCCACGCCGCCCGGCTCCAGGACGCCTACCCGCACGTGCCGCTGGGTGACCTCTTGGCGCAGGGACTCGGTGAAGCCGTTGACGCCGAACTTGGTGAGGTTGTAGACGCCGTAGCCGTTCCACGCCACGCGGCCGGCGATCGAACTGATGTTGACGATGTCGGCGACCCGGCGCGGGACCTGTTCGGCTGCCGGCAGCAGGTGCGGCAGGGCGGCGCGGGTGGTGTAGAGCAGGCCGTGCACGTTGACGGCAACCATGCGCTCCCACTCCTCGGCGTCCGCGCCGACGACCGGGCCCAACAGCATCAGGCCGGCGTTGTTGATCAGGATGTCGAGGCGTCCGAACCGCTCGGCGGTCTGCCGCACGGCAGCCTCGGCCTGGAGGCGGTCGGTGATGTCCGCCTCCACCACCTGTGCGGTGCCGCCCGCCGTCTCGATCTCGGCGGCCAGGTCGTCCAGGCGGTCCCTGCGGCGGGCCACGAGCGCGACGGCGGCACCGTGCTCGGCGAGCCGACGGGCGGTGGCGGCGCCGATACCGCTGCTCGCGCCGGTTACGAGGGCGACGGTACCGGTCAGTTTCAATGCCATGGATGGTTTGTCCTGTTCTCTGGCCTTACAGCACAGGCGGTCACATTCAGACCAATCAGAGACCGGCCGGCGAGTGCCATGAAGTGCGTTGAAGTGGCTTCGCTATCCAGGCAACCACCCGCCGACCCCGCCCGGACGCCCGTACGGGGTACCGCTCTTCGGGGGGTCTGCCAGTACCCCTTCCAGGGCACGCCGCCCGCCCGGGCCCGCCGTACGGTGGACCCATGGACCGCAGCACCGAGATACGCGAGTTCCTGCGCACCCGCCGGGCCCGGATCACCCCCGAACAGGCCGGTCTCGCCCCGGACCCGCGGGCCCGCCGGGTCCCGGGGCTGCGCCGCGAGGAAGTCGCCCAGCTCGCCGGGGTCAGCGTCGACTACTACATCCGCCTGGAGCGGGGCCGCAGCCAGGGCATCTCCGAGACGGTCCTGGACGCCGTCGCGCGCGCCCTGCAACTGGACGACACCGAGCGCTCCCACCTCTTCGACCTTGCCCAGCCCACCGCCGCCCGGGCCCGCAGCAGCCGCCCGCTCAGCCCGCAGAAGGTCCGACCCGTCCTGTACCGGGCGCTGGACTCCCTCAGCGTTCCCGCGATGGTCCTGGGACGACGCATGGACGTCCTGGCAGCCAACCGCCTCGGTTACGCCCTCATCGCCGACTTCCAGGCCCGACCCCACCGGGAGCGCAACTCCGCCCGCTTCATCTTCCTCGACAAAGCCGCCCGCACCTTGTACACCGACTGGGAGCGGGTTGCCGGTGACTGCGTGGCCACCCTGCGTCTGTACGCCGGGCGCCACCCCGACGACCCCCAGCTCACCGAGCTGATCGGCGAGCTGTCCGTCCACAGCGACGCCTTCCGCCGTCTGTGGGCCGACCACGACGTCGTCGCCCACACCGGCGGCACCAAACGGCTGCACCACCCGCTCGTCGGCGATTTGACCCTTGACTACGTGGTCCTGGCCGTCGAGGGCGACCCCGACCAGACCCTCGTCATCTACACCCCCGAGCCCGCCTCCCCAACAGCAGAAGCCCTCGGCATCCTCGCCAGCTGGACCAGCACCTCCACCACCAGGCCTCAGGCCCCGGAAGAGACTCGCCGAGCCGGCTGATCCCGCCCAGGACCCCAGCTCCCCATCACTGGTCGGCCGCCCCCGGGTCGCGCAGAGGCCGCAGGACCCCGGGCAGCTCCGGCAGCTGGAAGGAGTACCGGCCGAGCAAGTAGACGTGATGCGTGGGCGAGGGTGAGGGCGGGTTCCCGGTCGAGGTGGACGGCCAGATCGACGGCCCGCCGGACGAGCCCGCCTCGGATGCTGGCGATGATGACGGGGTGCCGGTGCAGTGCCAGCCGGGCCCACGGGTCCAGGGCCTCGACGACGCGGTTGAGCTCTCTGCGCCCCGATTCCCTTCCTCGACCGTCGACGGGGACCCAGCCGGCGTTTCCGGGTTCGTCTGCAGAACTGCGGCCAGGCCTGTTTCGAGGTCGAGTGTGGTTCCGAGGGCATCGACAAGAGTGGCGTGGTGCGCGTAGACCATGACTTCCCGGATCCCTGTTCCCAGGTCCAGGAACCCTGCAAGGTCGTGAACCAGCTTCATCTGCTGTGCGGTGAGCCACCGGTTGACCGCCTCGTCCTCCGGAACGGGCTCCGACGTGTTGGTCAGGCGATCTCCGACGGGCTGTAGCCGGACACACTCCAGGCCAGAACCTGACGCTGGCGAGGCGGAAGGTCTCCGAGCAGTTCCATGAGTTCGTGTCGGCTCTCCCACTCTGCCAAGAGGCGGTGCGCTCTGTCAGCGTGAACTGGCGGCAGCGGGAATTCTGGCGTTCGATTCGGGGGTCAGGCTGTGCGCCGGAGGAAGACGCCGTGGAGCCCGGTCATGGGTCGCTGCTCACGGGTCGCTGCCAAGCCGGGGTGTCGGCGCACGCCCCCCGATGACCGGGTCCAACGCCCTCGTGCGGCTTCCGGTCCCCTCGGTCACACGCAGGCAGTGCTGAGCAACTGGTCGGCCGGCTCCGGAGCCCGCCCGCGGAAGCCCCCTACCGGCGGACACTCCTAGCGGTCCTCAGCCGGGCCCCGGTGTCGTCGTCGAAGTCCTCGCAGAACGCGGCGAGGGCATCGGTGAGGTGATCCATCGAGCGTGCGGCGAACAGGACGGGCTGGTACCCCTCGACCCGGTACGCGGTGCCTGCCATCGCGCGCAGGTCCCAGTCGCGGATCTCGCACCAGGGCAACCGGCGCAGCTCGCCGGGCGAGGAGAGCAGCGCCGCGCCGTACGCCTTGACCGCCCCGGCCTCGGTGACCACGCCGCATTCGAGGGTGTACCAGTACACCTGGCTGAGCAGGCTGAGGGCTTCCTCGGTCCGCACCTGTGCGGCTGCCCGGCCGACCAGGCGGTACAGCTCGGCGAACCGCGTCGAGGCCAGGTGGACGCCGTGGCCGAACACGTCGTGGATCACGTCGGGTTCGGGCGTGTACAGCGGAGCTGCGGGGTGCCGGACGAACTGCACCGCGTGGAAGTAGCCGTGCCGCAGCGCCCCCAGGAACCGCCGGTTCGGCACGAAGCCACCGGCCAGGGTGAAGTCGAATCCGGTCCGGGCCCGCAGGTGCGCCCCGACCTCGCCGTGCTGCGGGATGCGGTCCGCGGGGATGCACGCGTCCTCGCGGGCGGCCAGCACCGCCCGGCACGCGTGGGCCCGCAAGGCGGGCTCCAGCGCCGCGTGGACCGTGCGCCACGTCGCGTGCTCCGCAGTGCGGTAAGCGACCGACGGCGAAGGGTCGCCGACCCAGTGGCTGCGCGCCAACGCGACGAGCGCGCCTCGCCGCGCCAGATAG
Source organism: Kitasatospora sp. NPDC032757 (assembly GCF_055579305.1). Classification (NCBI taxonomy): domain Bacteria; kingdom Bacillati; phylum Actinomycetota; class Actinomycetes; order Kitasatosporales; family Streptomycetaceae; genus Kitasatospora; species Kitasatospora sp. NPDC032757. The sequence continues at coordinate 17,511 of NZ_JBVINN010000028.1, forward strand.
CGGGGGTCACGCAGACCGGGGTGCAGAGCGACAGGAGCGAGCCTGCCGTCCGGCGTGACCGGGACCAGCTCCGATGCATCGCTCATGGCTTCTACCGTTCCCCGGTGGGACCGTGAATCACCATCAACGACTCCAAGGCGCCCCCGGCTGGGCTGGAACGATGAGGCTTGCCCGAGGTCTGCGTCGTACCAGCGGGAAGGAGCTTTCTGCGTGCACACCGCCGGGGCACGTCCCAAGCTCGTCGTCACCTCCGACGGCCGCGGGGTGGTCGGTCACGCCGGCTCGTTCCTGGTCGCCGACCCGGCCGACGCCACCGACCTCACCGGCGCGTTCAGCAACGCCCTGCGCCGACTGCGCCCGCGCGGCACCGGACACGACCGCGCCGTCGAGTCCAGACCGGATGAGCCGGAGACTTCGGGGACACTTTTCTGACCCCAGACCCGCAGCAGGCCGACCGCTCCCATGCCCCTCATGTCGCTCACATGGCCGTATGCCCGTGGCCAGCACGGATCCTCTCCCGACCCCGGACAATGACCGTGCCGAGCACGGTGGAGACGTACGCGATGCGCACTTGTAGGTTCCGCGCTTCGGCGTCCAATTCCGGGCCGCCATGTCCAGCGGATGCCCAATTGGACAAGACGCGTGGAAGCGCTGGCCAGCGCGTTCACTCTTTCGGGCTACCTCGTAGTCGTCGCTGAGACAGCGGTCACGGCCTGGACTCACCGTGGTCGTGGCGGTTGAAGGGCGGCAGAAGGGGGGCGACGTACTCGTGTCCGTAGGAAGTGTTGTTTCGTCAGCGACGTTACATGCAAGGCACGTGGACGGCAGTGCGTTCGCGGAGTGCGCCTTCAGTGAGGCGTCGCTGAGCGACCTCTTCGACGCGGTCCCCTGGCGCACGTTTCGCTGGCACCTGGGCCAGAAGCACTATTCTGGGTCCTTCTGGTCGGCGACGGAGCAGGCTCTGGTGATCTACGAGTCCCGGCTGGAACTGGCCCGGTTGCTGTTCGCGGATTTCGACCCTGCTGTGTCCCGGATCGTCGCACAGCCATTCCTGATGACCGCGCACGTCGATGGCGCGGTGCGCAAGCACATCCCTGACTTCCTGCTTCGCACCGCCAAGGGCCCGCTGGTCGTGGACGTCAAACCGGCGCACAGGGTGTCACGTCCGGACGTCGCCTTCACGTTCGACTGGAGCCGACTCGTCATCGAGTCGCGTGGCTGGGGCTACCAGGTGTGGAGCGAGCCGCCAGTGGCGCTGTTGGAGAACGTACGTTTCCTGGCCGGCTACCGCCGGGCCTGGCTGTTCGACCCGATGCTCCTGGACGCACTTCGGCTGGCCGATCTGAACGGCGCGACGCTGGCCGAGGCATTCGGCTCAGTCCCGGCCTTCGATCCCGACGCGGTGCGCTCGTCGGTGTTCCATCTGCTCTGGTCGGGGTGGCTGACCACGGATCTGGACCGTCCGCTGGGATCGGCGCACGTTCTGCGGCGGCGGCCGTGAACTCCGGGACCGTGAGGCTGGGAGTCGGCACCCGGATGCTCTATGACGGCGAACTGGTGGAAGTCGTCGAGACCGTAGCGACGACGGCTGGCAACGAGGTCGTCCTGAAAGACAGACTCAGCCGGTTGCTGCGGGTATCGGTCAAGGAACTGCTGTTCTCCGACCGGGTGCAGTTCGTGCCCGACGAGCCGGGACCGTCCTCGGCCGACGACATCGACCTGGCGGCCGTTGTGCTGTCCCGGCTGGGTCTTGAGGAGCGACAGCAACTGCTGGAGAGAGCTGCGCACGTCCGGGAGGTCCTCTACGGCTACCGGTCGGGCAGCCGTGAGCTGGCCGGCGAGGGCGAGCCGCGTCCCGGCTACGATCCGGCGCTGCCGAAGATGGTCCGCTATCAGACCAAGGCCGACGAGCTCGGCGTCTCGGTACGCACCATCGGCCGCTGGGTGGCAGGGCTGGAGAGCGGCGGCGAAGCCGCTCTGGCGACCATGGCGTTGACGAAGAGCGTCCTGGATCGGTGTGATCCGCGCTGGGTGGAGACGGCGATCGAGGTGATGGTCGAGTACGTCGACCAGGCCACGCCGATGCGCAAGACCGTGATCGACCGAACCCGGGCCAGGCTGATCGCCCGTTTCGGAGAGGGCGCGGTGACGGTGCCCTCGAAATCCAAGGCTTACGAGGCACTGGCGCTGCTGGAGAAGCAGCATCCGACGTTCCGGTTGAGTACCAAGCGGAACAGGGACATCGCCGGTCGGCCGAAGGAGGCTTACGGCAGACTGCGTGCGACCCGGCCGGGTGAGTACGTGCTGATGGACACCACCCGGCTGGACGTGTTCGCCTTGGACCCGCTGACACTGCGATGGGTGAACTGCGAGCTGACGGTCGCGATGTGTTGGTACACGCGCTGCATCGTGGGGATGCGTCTGACGCCGGTCTCCACCAAGGCGGTGGATGCAGCTTCGGTCCTCTACCAGGCATACCGGCCGCTGCCGGTGCTGCCGAGCTGGCCGGCCGAGGCGGTCTGGCCCGAGCACGGGATCCCGCGGTCGGTCCTGATCGACCCGCAGGCGATCGAGGGGCCGATCGCGCGGGCTGCTGGGCCCGCGTTGGCACCGGAGACGATCGTCATCGACCACGGGAAGATCTACGTCTCGGATCACCTGACCAGCGTCTGCGCGCGGATGGGGATCTCTATACAGCCGGTCCGGCTTCGCACGGGCCGGGACAAGGGACCGATCGAGCGATTCTTTCGGACCCTGCGTCAGGACCTGCTCTATGGCTTGCCCGGCTACAAGGGCCCTGACATCTTCTCCCGCGGGGTGCACCCGGAGGGTGAGGCGTTCTTCTTCCTCGATGAGCTCGCCGACAAGATCCGGCAGTGGATCGCGGCAGTGTACCACCACAAGCCGCACCGCAGTCTCGTGGAGCCGGGGGTTCCCGGCCTGCGGATGTCCCCGGCGCAGATGTTCGCTCACGGCATGGCCAGGGCCGGCCATATCGAGGTGCAGCGGGATCCTCATCTGGGCCTGGAGTTCCTGGAGACCTCCTGGCGGACGATCCAGCCCTACGGGGTGGAGATCGGGGGGTGCCGCTACGACGGCACGGGGCTGCCCAAGGACGGGCGGCCGAGTCCCTACCCGAATGGGCTGTGGCCGTTCCAGGTCAATCCGGACGACATCACCCGTGTCTACTTCCGTGACCAGGACCGGCGCTGGCGCGTCCTGCACTGGGAGCATGCCCCGGTCCTGAACATGCCTATGAGCAGGGACGCACTGCGATATGGACGCGCATTGGCCGCGAAGCAGTATCGGCATCCCAACGACCGCCTGGTGACAGCTGACTTGTTCGAGCGGTGGAATCTGGGATTCGGCCAAACGCTGGCCGAGCGACGGATGGCGTTGCGCATGGCTCGTGATCAGGCGGCGTTCGTGATCGACATCGAGGACGACAAGCCTGTGGCCGAGGATTCAGGACCGCCTGCACAGGAGGTTGGCGATGACGACGCGGCCGACTTCGAGGGCTTCGACGGCGGAACTGACCTCGACGAAGACGCCTTCTACGCCGACGCCCTGGAGGACCTGTGACCGCGGTGGGGGCCGGCCCGGCGGCACCGGAGGATCCGGCGTGGCGTGCCTTGCCCCTGGACAACCTGACGCTCACCAGGAAGGAAGGCTTCGCGGCGTTCGCCGAGGCGAGAGAGACACCCGCTCCGCCCATACTGACCATGGCCAGCCTCAAGGCGCTCGATCCGCAGGCGCTCGAACACTACAACGATGACCGTCGCAGGTTCCTCTCCAACCTGCGGCCGATCAAGACCATGCAGGCTCGGGAGCTGTCCGCGGACCTCGCTGACATCTTCGACGCGGGGGTGCACCAGCCCAGTTGGCAGGCCAAGGGCATGGCAGCGATCGACGCGTTCCCCGGCCTGGGCAAGACCACCGTCGGCCTCTCGTTCGCCAAGAAGGTGCACAACACCCTGATCGGTCAGTACGGGAGGTTCACCGAGGCCGGGCACGAGCGCTGGCCCGTGATCCGGGTCGGCATGATGGGCGATACCAGGGTCAAGGACTTCAACTGGGCGATGCTGGAGTTCTTCGCCCACGCCGGGCGCAACAGCGGCAGCGCCAACTCGTTCCTCTCGCGCGCCCTGGACTGCGCCGTGTCCTGTGAATCGAGGCTCCTGCTGGTCGACGACCTGCAGTTCCTCCAGTTTCGTTCCCGCCGCGGCACCGAGCTGGCCAACCAGTTCAAGACGATCGCCAACGAATTCCCGCTGATGATCCTGTTCATCGGCCACGACCTTGAGGGCAAAGGGCTCTACGACGATCCCCAACTGGCCCGCCGGGTCACCCCGCTGGGACTCCAGGCGTTCAGCATCGAGCATGAGCCCGGCCGCGAGCAGTGGCGCCGCTTCCTGCTCTCCCTCGAACAGCGCTTGGTCCTGGCCGGCAAATACCCCGGGATGCTCGCCGATGACCTGTCCGACCAGCTCTACGCCCGCTGCAGTGGGCACATCGGCTCGCTCATGTCGCTGATCAGGCTCGGCTGCCTCCGCGCGATGCGCACTGGGGAGGAGCGTCTGACCGAGAACGTGCTCGCCCAGGTCAAGCTCGACCGGGCAGCCCAGCAGCAACTGGCCGAGTGGGAGGCGTCCCTCGCCTCCGGGAAGTCGACCAGCAAGCCGAACAAAGGCGGGAACAAGGACAGAGGGCAGCGATGACGGTGGTGCCCCGGACGCTGCCGATCCGGTTGCCCCCGATTCCGGGTGAGGCGCTGGACTCGTGGCTGGGTGCCATCATGCACCGCAGCAGCATCGATCTCCGTGACCTGCTCATTGCCGCTGGAACGCCGTTCCCCACCCGGCTCGACCACGCTCCGGACTACACCACCTACCTCACAGCTGAGGAAGCCGACCGACTCGCCCGGATCACCGGCACCGAAGCAGACCTCCTTCACGCCATGACGTTACGCCGCTACGACGGCTCCGCGCTGGCGCTGCACGACACCCGCAGAGCGGTACGCCGTGTCAGGCTCTGGGGCCGCGGCGTCGGCTCCCGGTACTGTCCGCGATGCCTGGCCGAAGGCGGCGGCCGCTGGCCCCTCCGCTGGCGTCTGACCTGGTCGATCGCCTGCACTCACCACCAGGTGCTGCTCGCGCACACCTGCCCGGTCTGTGGGCGATGGCCGCACCGCCGACCTTCCACCAGCCATCAGGTGCGCCGGCATGAATGCTCGGCACGAACCTCCAGTGGCGGGACCTGCAGAGCCGACCTGACGCGCAGCGAGCTCATCCCACTTCCCCCGGGCAGCCCGGTCCTGCCCGCACAGGAATGGGTCAACGGACTGCTGAGTCGGATCGAGGCCGGCGACGCCGACCCCAGCCTGCGCGAAGCCTTCACCGATCTCACTGCCATCGCCGCCCGCAGCCTCCTGCGGGCCGAGCCGGGCGACTTCATCGCCTGCGGGCAGCGGATCGAGCAGGCACGCCAACGCCACGGGAACAGCGCGCTATACGCGCCGGTCGACGCGGCCGTGATCGCCGGACCCTTCACCCGCGCGGTCGAAATCGTGCGCGATCCGCTCTCCGAAGCCGCCTTCACCGCCATTCGCACGCTGGTCGACCGCGAGGCCACGGTCATGCCGAAGGGGCCGACAGAGCAGATACGCCGCGGCATCACACGGCTGGCCTCGGCGTGTCTGGAAGAGCAGTTCTGGCGAGCCGTCGATCCCCACCTCTCTCTGGGGCCTCGGCTTCGCTATCGCACCTGCACCACCCGACCCCGGGCCCCAGCACACCGAGACCGCGTGGTCGTCGCGCGGACGCACTCGCTGCCACAGTTGCTCTGGCTGGACTGGGCGCTGCTGCTGTTCCCTCCGCAAGCCAACCTCTCCGACCGCTACAACTACCATTTATGGCGAGCAGCCCTGGCCGCGACCGTCATGCTCCCGGGCTGGTGGCAACAGCGCTACGACCTCGCGACCTCACTCCTGCACGGCGATCGACGGCTACCCCTCGCGGAGTTCCTTTCCAAGATCGCCAGGGGCAGCACCGACCTGCCCGCCGCGATCTGTCTTCTCGCCGAGCACCTCGACCAGCACCCAACACCCATCGACTATGCCCGCCGACGGAAGTTGAAAGGCACCGACCTGCTGCCCGAGGCCACATGGACCGACATCCGCCGCCGGACCGGAACGCCGCCTGACGACCAGTACCGACTCCCGGCGGTTCGCAGATACCTCTACCAACGCATGACCGGCTCGGACCTCTACTCATCCTCCGGTTCGCTGAACCTGGACTCCGTCGACAGGACCAGGAACCTACCGGTCATCTTGACGCCGTCGCTTCTGGAGGCTCTCGACGAGCACGCCGCGAACTACCTGACCTCGCAGCGCATCAGTGAGCCCGTCACCTGGTCACCCCCCCTGGCGATGGTCGACCACCTTGACCTGCCAGGCCGAGACATGCCTCTGCCTGACACCGAACATGCAGCCAGATTGATCAGGAGTCGCCTCTCACCAACAGCCGCCGCCAACGCACTCGGCACCAGCCCTGAGCACCTCAGGCTCGCTTTCGAGGCTCGGCACCAGGCAGCCGGGGCGCCATTGCGACAGCATCGACCAGATCGCTGCGAAGGAGTTGAGGAACCCGTGCCCAGACGCATTGATGTCAACTCTTCGGCCGAGGCCCGAGCCAAGCCGCCGCACGGGTCCACGGCCAAACGGACACCCGCCCAAGTACTGCGCGAGGCCAGAGCCCGCGACAGCGACGCCAAACGAGCCCGGGTACTCAAGACCCTCAACGAGATGGCCACGACGGGAGAGAAGATCACCTTCCTCAGACTCGCTCGCACAGCACGGGTCTCGAACTGGCTGGTATACGCCGAGGGACTGCGCGAGCACATCGAGGAAGCGATCAAGAAGCAGAGCGGGGCTGCACAACGCGAGGCGGAGGTGGGTTCGCCCACCTCCGCCGAATCGCTGGCGGCCGACCTGGAGTTGGCCAGGGCAGAACTCAGAATCTTGCGCGCGGAGCGGGATCGGCTCAAGACAGGCATGGCGCGGCTGCGGGAGACCGAGGCCGAGCGTGATCGGTTGCGTAAGGCGCTGAAGGAGACCGAGGAGAAGCTGGAGTCCATGCTCAATGAGAGCCGCTCGTCTTCAAGTCACCGCGCAGAGAAATGACACGAAAGCCGGAACGATCAAGAAGATTCAGAGTGCGGAATCAGACAAAGGCACAGCCCATGGATTCACCACATCTGAACGCGGAACCTACAAGCCCTCAGCTCTTGCGGATCAACCCGGTGAACCCAGCGACAGCGAGCGTGGTGAACCCCCATCCCAGGAGTGGGGCCGCCGAATTGTAGACCCTGTAATACGTTCCCAGTCCAACATCATCCTTTGGCTGCCAGTATTCTGCCTGATGGACATCCACGAGCGGCACGACGACGTCCAATGCATAAGTCCAAGAATTGAAGCACGGATATGAATTCGTGCAATGTGCTGCATTCGGTGGCTGCGATGGAGTTTGACTGCTTGTGACCTGCGGGCGAGTCGGCAACATGTCATCAGGGTGCAGTGAATAGAGGAACGCCCCCGCCAGGTAGACGGCGGTCAGCCAAAGTGCGGCCAGGATCGGGAGATACCCATACCGAATGGTGGCCGCAAGCACGAGGTTTCCGAACTTACCGAGAGTACCCATGTTGCCGAGCTTTCGGCGATTAGACTCCCGGGCAATCAATACCTTTCGCGCCTCGCCGTCATGGCCAGTGTTTCCATACACGCGAGCGAGTTGATCGTATGTTTGGGCGTGGAATTCCCCCTGCCTGGAGAGCCATTTACAGCGGTCCTTTGCTCGCGCGGGAGCGCCACCATTGAACCCATTGTACGAAAACCCTAGAAGTTTAAGCTTACCGCTTGCCGGCCATCGATCCCTGGAATCCTCCAGCATATCAATACTTGCCCCGTCCAGCCGCATATCCCCGGGCATCTTGAACTTTGGCGTCCATGCAAAAATCTGGGACACGCGCATCTTAACGCAGGTCAATCCGATATCCTGGCCCCGCAGGGCGCCAGAGCAATGGAAGCTTCCATCTATCTGACAGTTGTCGAAGTCGACGACTCCTGCCGATTCGAAGTGATACCTGTCTACGTTGCCCAGCCAAACGCTTCTCGAAATTCTGGCCCCATCGGCAGACAGTGAGTTATCAGTACTGCGGAAGCATCCTCCATCGCAATCGAGCTCGCCGCCGATCTGCATGTGCAAGAGCAGAACTGTTCCCACGGCGGTCAGTCGAATGGTTCTCCCGGAGCCCTGCCATGCCCCTAATAGGACACCTTCGCTAGTGGTCGCCCTGCTGGCATCCAGCGAGGCGCCCAGGTATGCTCCACGGCAGTCCATTTGGCCGCCAAACTGCGCATTTCTGAATATCACTGGCCCTATCGACTTGAAGCGTAGGGGGCTGCCGGCCTGATCCTCAACATCGAGCCTGGCATCGCCGTTTATTGTGATTCTGGCGGCATTCAGTCCGTTTCCGAAGACCCCGCCTTGGCAGAGAAGGTTCCGCGAAATTGTGGCACGACTCAGCGAGACGGCTCCGGCAGCAGAAAAGCGAAGCCAGTTCTCCCAGCCGAGGCGAGCATTCCCTCCCACCACAGCCCCTTTCCCAGTAAGCGCCAGCGGGTATCCGCCAAAGGCCCCCCCATCGCAGTCCAGATCCGTTCCGACCCTTGCCATGTCGAGATCTACGGTGCGACGGGCCTCAAAACGCGCCACCCCGCCGTTCATCCTCAGGGTTCCGAGTCTCAGGTAGCCCCGGACAACCACCCTCTCCGCCGATATGCCTCCGTGGAACAACCCGCCTCGGCAGTCCAAGTCGCCGCCGATTTCAGCGGACACAAGGCCAACGGAGCCTCGTGCCCTGAAGCGACTGGAGACTGTCGTCTCAGCCCAGAGGATCGCACTTCCCCTAATTCTCATTAAGGATAGATCGAGAGCCCGTGGGATGCCGTAGAACTGGCCTCCGCCACATTGGACGTCTCCGTCAATCTGCGCTGCGGTGAATCGCACCGGGCCAGTTGCCAAGAAAGATGTGAGGCCGTCCTGAGAGTTGAGCCAAACACTTCGCGTGATCTTGGCGCCTGCAGCGTCCAGCGCCGCCCCCTCTGAATAAAGGAACGCTCCCCCTGAGCAGTCCAGATCCCCCCATATCTTCGCCCCGGTAAGATCAACCGGCCCATCCGACTGAAATCGGATAATATTTCCCTTGCTATCTGGGGTCGCGCGAAGATTAACGTTGCCGGAAACATCCAAGCCTGGCGCTTTTAATCCGCTCGACAGGCGACCACCGTCGAGATCCAGATTGCCATCAATGCGCGATCGCGCCAGGTTCACCTGCCCAGTTGATCGAAACCCACCATCCAGGAGAACATCACCCTGAACATGGAGCCGGTTGGCCCGCAGTCCAGGGATGGCTGTTCCGGTAAGGGCCAGACTCTTGATGGCGGAACTCGCAAGATATACCTCTCCCCGAAGGGTGCATTCTTCCATCCTAAGATGGTGACCAACTACCATCGCCTGCAGGTCGAGAATTCCGGTTATTTCGGCATTCTTGATCACGACCCCGGCTGCCGCGACCTGCCCAATCTCGCCGGCAAGGAGTCCCCGCACTACGAGTGCGCGTATTTTCGAGTTTGACACTTCCCTAAAGTCTGCCACCTCCCCCAATCCAACCTTTTCAACCAGAATCTTCTCTGCCTGCGTTAAAAAGTCGGCTAACATGGCGCACGTCAATCCTGTCCATGGCCCTATGCCACTATCAATTGTGATACAGTGTGGTGTGGTCTGCAACTCGAAGTATTCGCGGATCGTTACAGAAGTCACATTCGCAGTGGAGCGCGCCCGAAGCGCCCGCGAAAAGGACTGCATGCATAACAATTACTGAGCCCGAAACTCCGCTACAGTACCGCCTCCTGCACGCCACCGCCCGGATCACGGGCGGAGCCCGCCGCCTACGCCTGCGGATCGCCGCCACCAGGCTCTGGCGCCACGAACTGACCGCGGCGTTCGACCGCCTGGTGGCACTACCCCGACCGGCCACGTGACAGACCAGGCCGCCCCTGACCACCCATGACCCGAGGCCCCAGGAGCACCCGGCCATCGCGCCGGGCCCTCGGCATGCCCAACAACCGATGGCAGCCCCGCGACCTCCGACACCGGGATCACCCCAGATCAGCCGAAGCGAACCGAAGCGCGGAGGCTAACAGCTGTTGGGCGGGTCCGATAGCCCTAAGCGGCTATCGAGGCCGTGATCGTGCCGAGTTTGGTGTTCGCCACAGGCTGAGAGTAGGCCCCGGCAAGCGGTGCGTCAGGTTCTTCGGCATGGGGACCTCGTTGCACAGTGCGCTCCCCAGCTGACGCAGTCCCGCAATTCGCCCGCTTGCGTGCGCCGGCCTCGACCGCCGCCGCACCGTCAGAGCAGAGGATTGGACACGGTTCCCTGGAACGCGTCCGATGGACACGACCACGGAACGCCGATGCCCTGCAGGTCACAGCGATGCCGTCGGACACCGGAACGCGGAACCTACAGCACTTCGTCCGTGGCGTACTCGCGGACCGGGCTGTCAGGGTGCAACCGGACGCCGGCTCTGGCTGCCCGGCTGTTGTCCGTACGGCGCGACGGGAGCAGCCCGCCGCAGGAGGCGGCGCGGGGCGGGGCGGGTGTCGGCGGGCAGGGCGGCGAGGACGTCCTCCGGTCGGAGGCCTGCTGCGCTCTGTCCGCCGGCGCGCGGGATCTGCTGTGGGGCGGTTTCAGTCGTCGCGCCCGGTACCGCGATCGGGTGCGCTCATGTCGCCCGTCCCGGGCGTGCCCTCGGCGAGCCCGTAGCGCAGGTACACGGTGCCCTTCGGGCCGGCTGCCGGCGGTTCGAGGAGTGTGACGTTCGTGGGCACCGCGCCACCGTCGAACACCTTCTTCCCGACGCCGAGAACGATCGGGTGCACCCAGAGGTCGAGACGGTCGAAGAGTTTCTCGCGCAGAAGGGTCTGCACCAGGTTGAGGCTCCCGACGACCTTCACGTGCTCGTGCCGGTCACGGATCTCGCGCACCGCGCCGGCCAGATCCGGGCCGAGCTGCGTGGACCCGGCCCATGAGAGGTCGGGCCTGCCGCGGGAGGCCACGTACTTCGGGACGCTGTTGAAGAGCGTGGCGATGCCCTTGTCCTCGCCGCCTTCCTGGTGCGGCCAGTAGGCGGCGAAGATGTCGTACGTCCGCCGGCCGAGCAGGAGGGCGTCCGTGCCCTCGTACGCGGCACCGATCTGCGCCCCGGCGACCTCGTCCAGCAGGGGCGCCTGCCAGCCGCCGAACGGGAACCCCACAGGGTCCTCGTCGGGGCCGCCGGGCGCCTGCCCGACGAGGTCGAGGGTTGCGAACAGCTCGATGTGGATGAGGCCCATGCCTTACTCCCGATTCCTCGAAGAGCACATGCCGACCGGTCTCGAAGCGCGCAGCACGGTGCCCTGCCTACGCCATCAGGCCGGGGCGCTGCACCGGCACTCCTGCTCACGATAGATCACAGGCCGCGTCCGGGCAGGGTGGCCGGCCTGCGTCCGGCGTCATGGCCAGGCCACCCGGTGTGGCGTCGACCAAGGCGATCGGGCAGGTGCCGGGCGACCTCCGGCTTCACAGCCCGGGCGGCATCGGACGGGAGCACCGCCGCGCGCCACAAGACGTGGCGCAGGGAGGAGCGGCTGGGCTGGACGCCGCCGCATCGGCGCTCGGGACGGTCCGCTCGGGGGTGGGCGGGGAGGTCCGGGGCGCCGGCCGCCGCTCGGCGCCTCCAGTGCCCACCCTGACGGAGCCGCAGAAGCGCGACGGCCACCTCGTCGACGCGCAACTCCCCGCCACCGGAGCCGGCCTTGCGGTCGGCTCCGGGCGGCAGCCCGGACGCCGGGTCGTGGAGGAGCGACTGTGCGTGGGGTGGGAACCGGTGTGTTGTCGCTGAGGACGGCCCCGAAGGTCTCACGGCAGGCGCTTGAAGCCCGCTGATTGGTCAAGGTGGAACGTGGATCCCGGCTGGTCCGGTTCCCAGCCCAGGGATCGTGCGGAGCGGATACTCGCCGCGATCATTCCCGGCAGGACCGGCCCGGCTGGGGCATTGAGCCAGTTGCTTGGGTGAGACTGTCCAGTTCCGACCACAAGCACGGTGCCCGGACGGTCCGCAAGCTCGACCGCGAAGGTCAGGGGGCTCCAACAGAGCCCCTGGGAGTAGGTGGGTCTCCTGCGGACCCGCCATCGATAGGTCGCGCCATCCACGGTGATGCGTCGTGAGCCCTTCCTGACCAGCGCCATTCGGTCCTCCTCAGCTGGACCTTATCGGGCCGTCTCGGCCCCTGCACCGCCCGGGTCCTGGGCGCCGACGCTGTTCCCGGTCGCCGCGGTCAGGGAGTGGTCGCCGTCGACGGAGGGCGTGCGGTCCGGGGCCGAGGTCGCCCGGCTGCTGCCGGTCCGGGTGCTCTTGTCCCGCATGACCTGGTGGGTGGTGCGGATCCGGGACCGGTGGATCTTCAGCGGGCGCCCGTCGTCCCCAGTGAGGCCGTGGAGATGGGCCCAGCTCGTCCCCGCCTGCCCGCCAGGACTTCGAGCCGCCGGGCGACCTGGACGATCTTGCGGCTCAGACGGCGGAGATCCTCTCGGCATCGCCCGGACCGGCCGTCCATCACTCGTAGATCGCCTGTCTACGCACGCTGCATAGCGTCCTTTCCCACAGCCGGCCCGACCCCGGGCCGTCGCCGAAGGGAGAACTCTCGTGCTGCGCAAGACCCGCGCCCTGCTGACCGGTTCAGTCGCCGTCCTGGCCCTCAGCCTCACCTCGACCTCCTTCACCGCCAACGCCGCCGGGGACCAGAGCGGCATTGACGCCTGCGCCCGCGAGGCCCAGTTGGCGGGCTTCGCGAAGGACAAGTCCGGCGAGGGCCGCAACGACGACGCGATCTACGCCGTGGCGATCGCCATGGCCGAGTCCGGCTGCGACCGCCTGGCCGTCCACACCAACCTCCCCACCGACCCCGACCCGGGCACCAAGGACCTCGGTGCCTGGCAGATCAACGAGCGTTGGTACCCCGAGGTCCACGGCCACGATGCCGGGATCGTCACCGCCGAGAACTGGCAGGACATGGGCTGGGCGGCCCGCAAGGCCTACGCGATCGACAACGACGGCACCGGCCGCGGCTGGGCCTCCTGGGCGGCCTGGCACCTGGGCACCTACCAGCAGTACCTCGGCCAGGCGCGCGACGCCGTCTACCGCGTCTGGCAGTGACGCCCCGCCGCGGGTGACCACCTCGAGTTCCCGCGCCCGCCCGGCCGCCCCTGGTGCCCCCACCCGGCACCAGGGGCGGCGTGCGTCAACCGTCCCCGTGCCCGCACCCCGACCCGCCGCCTTGGGCCACTGCTCCTCGCCGGCCACAAGACGTGGAAGGAGCGGCTGAAGGACGAGGCCGAGACGGCGAAGGCCGAGCGATCCGCGCGAACCGCCGGGGGAGCCAGGCAGCGCTCGACACACCTCCGGGCGGCTCAGGCCCGGTCGGAGTCGCCCGGTGCGGGGACGGGCGGGGCCGGGCGGTGGGGCGGTCGAGGCCTTCCGCGAGGCGCTGTGCCGTCAGGATGCGGCGCGACGGGGTCGGCCGGATTGTTCGAGGGCGTGCTGGAGTTCGTCGCGGGTCATGGTGGAGCGGTGGGGGACGTCGAGGTCGGCGGCTCGTTTGTAGAGCTCGGCCTTGGTGAGCTGGGAGAGCTGCTGCTTGCCGGTGGCGCTCGCGGGTTTCCTGCCCGCGGCCCGGCCGGCGGTCGACGCCTTGGCGGAGGTGCTCTTCTTGCCGCCGGCGGCCTTCGGGGACCGGGACGCGGCTGCGGGGGTCTTCCGGCCCGCGGACCTCTGCGTCCTCTCGGCAGGTTCGCCCTTGCGGGCGCTGTCGACGCTGCGGCGCAGGGCGTCCATCAGGTCGATGACGTTGGTGGCCTCGGGCGCGGGGCCGGTGGAGACGGCGATCTCGCGGCCTGCGAGCTTGTCCTCGATGAGCTGTTTGACCTGGTCATCGTAGGTGTCGTGCCACTCGTCGGGGTTCCATTCGACGGCGAGCATGCCGATGAGCTCCTCGGCGGTCTTCACCTCCTGCGCGGACAGCTTCACGTTCTCGGGGAGGTCGTCGATCTCGCGGCGGGGGTCGCGGACCTCGTCGGCGAAGTGCATGGTGTGCAGCTCCAGCAGGCCGCTCTCGGACCGCACCGCGGTCAGGTACTCCTTGCCGCGCATCGCGAACATGGCCAGTCCGGCCTTGTTCGAGTGCTCCAGGGCCTCGACGAGGAGTGCGTAGATCTTGGCGTACTCCTGGCCCTTCGGGCCGAGGTAGTACGTCTTGTCGAAGAAGATCGGGTCGACCTGATCGAGGTCGACGAAGCCGCTGATGTCGATGGTGCGGGAGCGGCCGGGGGAGATCTGCTCCAGCTCGTCGGGCTCGACGACGACGTACTCGCCCTCGGCGACCGGGTAGCCCTTAACGATCTCGCCGAACTCGACCTCTTTGCCGGTGCGCTCGTTCACCCGCTTGTTGCGGACCCGGTCGGAGGTGCCGCGCTGCAGCTGGTGGAAGTGGACGTCGTGGGACTGCGTCGCGGTGTACAGGGCGACGGGCACGGTCACCAGCCCGAAGGTGAGCACCCCGGTCCACACGGGTCTGGCCATGACGACTCCTCCTTGCACCACGCCGGTGTCCGCCGCCGGTCGTGCGGGACGACGGGTCCACCGCCAGCGTCGCCGCCGGACGGCCGTCTCGCACGCGGTGCTGGGCCGACGGCGACCCCGCCGGCTTCGGCCCGGTCGGAAACACGACGGCGCCCACCTGGCACCTGGGCATGAGTTCACCTGCCCAAACCCCGGCCGGGCTGTCATGACCGGGTGTGGTCGGTCGACCGCGTCGCGACGGACATCCGCATCCACGGGGAACAGATCTCTGCGGGTCGTCATGCCGCCGGTCGGCGGTCCTCGCCCGTGCGATGCCGGGCCGGTCGGGACGCGTCGGTGTGGCGTTCCCGGGCGCGCCTGAGGGCGAGGTGGGTCAGCCAGGCCATGCCCAGGGTGAACGGCGCGGCAGTGTCCTCGGGCGGGCCGGGGATGGCGGAGCAGACCACCATGAGGGCGAGCGGGATCCAGACCCGCAGCAGCGCGTGCCGGACCGCCGCCGTCCCCGGTGCGAGCCCGGCCAGGAAGGGGAGGAGGAGGCCGATCATGGCGCACGGCACGGTGAGGCCCAGGTGCTTCACCGCCTCGAACGCCGTCCAGGCCGACAGGAGCAGGCCGAGCGCGCCCCAGGCGGCCCGCAGTGCCCGCGGCACCGGCCTGGTCCTGCCGCCGGCGGATTCGGGTGTCATGGTGTCAGGTGCTTTCCGGTCGGTGTCGTGCCAGGAGGTCGGCGCGGCGGCCGAGGGGGCCACCCGCGCGGGCCCCGGTCTCTCGTGCGTTCACTGCTTGATGAGTCCAGCGAAGCGGTCCAGCGCTTGGTCGGTGCGGTCGCGGTCGCCGGTGGTTGTGAGATCGAACAGCAGGCCCCGGACAACGGCCATGACCAACGTGGGCGTGACGGTGTCGTCAGGACCGGTGGAGACGTCGCGGAACGTGGCCCCGAGAGTGTCGAACCAGTCCGTGATCGCCTGGCCCCGGTCGGGGTAGTTCTCGGGGTGGGCCAGTCCCTCGGCGTGCACCTCGAAGAACAGCCGGACGAACGGCGCACGTTCGTCTGCGCTGATCCACGCCCAGATACCGCGCAGTCGCTCCTGCACGCAGTCCGTGGCCGCCGGAAGGTGCTCGCCGAGGCGCACCGCACCTCGGCGACGGGCCTCGGCGAGGACCGCGGCGACCAACTCCTGTTTGCTGCCGAAGTCGTAGAGCAGCATCCGTGGGCTGGTGTCGAGGGCCGCGGCCAGGGGTCGCAGGCTCAGCCCGGCCAATCCGTGCGCCAGCACGTAGTCGGTCGCCCGCGCCAGTGTGCGCTCGCGCCGGGCGGGATCTGAAGGGCGCCCCACGGTGGATCTCCTCTCGGCAGCCCAGCAGCCCAGCAGCCCAGCAACTCGGCAAGCCCAGCAACTCGGCATCTCGGCATCTCGGCATCTCGGCATCTAAGCATCTCGGCAACTCGGAACCGAAACGGCGTCAGCAAATATATGGTACGACTGTTTCAATAACGCGAGGGGAGACCATCATGCACACTTTCGACCGAGCACTCGTCCTGGGCCCCGGGGGTCATGTCGGTGCGGCCTGGATGGCCGGCCTGGCCCACGGGTTGCGCCGTGACGGCCTGGACCTGGGGGAAGCCGACCTGATCGTCGGCACGTCGGCCGGCGCGATCGTCGGAGCGCTGCTCGCCACCGGCCAGGACCCGGGGCGGCTCGAGACTCCGGCCCGCCGGCCCGCTCACCGGCTCACGGCGGACCCCGCGCGGATGGGCGCGGTGTTCGCCGTGCTCGGCGATCGCAGCCTGGAACCCGGTGAGGCGAGGCGTCGCGTCGGCCGGCTCGCGCTCGACAGCACGAACCCCCAGGCCGATGAGGCGCTGATCGCGGGCCGCGCCGCCCTGATCGGTGCACAGGCGTGGCCGGAACGGCGACTGCTGATCACCGCCGTGGACGCAACCACCGGTGAGCCCGTGGTGTGGGACCGCGACAGCGGCGTGCCGTTGGTGCACGCGGTGGCGGCGAGCAGTGCCTTTCCCGGGGCCGCGCCGCCCGTTGCCATCGAAGGCCGGCGGTACATGGACGGTGCGCTGCGGTCGGGTACCAACGCCGATCTCGCCGCCGGAGCCCGCACGCTGGTCCTGGTCGAGCCGATGGCCCACATGTCTCCCCGCGAGCCACTCAACCAGCAGCTGGCGGCCGTGGGGGCGGACACCGTGGTGACCATCAGCCCCGATCCGGCCTCGGTGCGCGCTTTCGGCGCGGACATGGGCGACCCGGCAGCCTGGGAACCGGCCTACCAAGCGGGTCTTCGTCAGGCCGGCGACATCGACGCGCAACTCCGCTCCGCCTGGAGGGCGGAAGCCCACGCGGACTGACCGCCGATCAGGTCGGTGATGCGTGGGCGGTGGCAGACCTGCGGATGAGCCGCCGCGCAGGCCGACCCCTGCGTCAGCACGGCGGCGCATTGGGCCGGCCCGCCTGCTTCTGGTACTCGGCCATGCCCGGGCCGTTCCCGGGATCCTGATGCATCGGCGGTCCGGCCTGCCGTGAAGCCGCCCGAAGCCGAATCCGGTTGCCGCGTCGTTTCCGGCTGTGCATCCTGCTGGGATGCGCTTCTCCATCAACATCCCGAACTTCGGTGACTTCGCCGACCCCCGAAACGTCGCGACCGTGGCGGTTGCCGCCGAACAGGCCGGCTGGGACGGGCTCTTCGTCTGGGACCACGTACTGCACCGGCAGCACCAGGGGCGTCCGTTCGGAGACCCCTGGATGCTGCTGACCGCAGCCGCGCTGGCGACCTCCCGGATCCGCTTGGGCACGTTACTGACGCCGGTCCCTCGTTACCGTCCGCAGCAACTGGCCCGCCAAGTGGCCACCCTGGACTGCCTCAGCGGCGGCCGGGTGACCTTCGCCGCGGGCCTGGGCGGTCCGATCGACGACGAGTACCGCAGCTTCGGCGACACCGCCGAGCCACATCTCCTCGCCGAGCGGCTGGACGAGGGACTGGAGCTGTTGCGGCGCTTCTGGTCCGGCGAGCCGGTGAACCACCACGGCCGGCACTACGAAGTCCGGGACGTGACGCTGCTGCCCGCCACCGTGCAGCGGCCCGGTCCGCCGGTGTGGATCGGCGGGTTCTGGCCGCGCCGCCCGCCCATGCGGCGGGCGGCGCGGTGGGACGGCGCGGTGCCGCTCTTCGAGACGGCCCGGCACGGGCATGTGCCCGATGTGGCGGAGGTGGAGGACCTGGTCGGCTATGTACGCAAACACCGCCCGGCCGAGTCCGAGCGTCCCTTCGAGTTCGTGCTCGGCGGTGCCACGCCCCCGGACGCGGCGAAGGCCAAGGACGTGATCGGTCCGCTGTACGACGCCGGCGCCACCTGGTGGGACGAGCGGCAGGTCCAGACCGGCCCCGGCCTGGACCGCCTCACACCGGTGCTGCGCCGCATCGAGGCGGGGCCGCCAGTGCTCTGATCAGCCACTCGAGGTCGTGCCGGACGCGCGACGAAGGGCCCGGCGAGCGGCCCGGCCCGGCGGCGGCCACCGGTCAGCCACAGATCCACCGTGCTGGACCTGTCACCGCCGGACCTGCCACCGCGCCCTCGGTGGGAATACCGCGTCTTCGAGGTTTGCGACGCCGGGCGCGGGTGACACGTAGGACATGGGTAGCTATGTGATCACCGTTCCCGGGACAGTCCAGCGACCGCTGGAGGAGTCGGCGCGCCGTACCGTACTGGCCGTCGTGCACGGTGCGGATCCTGAGGAGGTCGGTGCGCAGGTCCCCGACCTCGACGTGCTGACCCTGGACGAGCCGGAGGGAACGTTCGTCCTGCGCCTGGAGGTCGAGGCCGCCGACCGCACCGCCGCCGGTGAAGCGGCGCTGGTCCTGGCCCGGCGGGCTTTCGCGGCGGCCGGGTACGAGGAGGATGCGGTGGGCATGGGCACTCCGGCGGTCACCGGCATCGACGTCGGCTGATCCGCACCGTCATCCCGTCGTTCCACCGCCGATCGGCCGACGGTTCACCTGTCGAGGGTGTGCACAGCCGAAGAAGGAGACGCTCCGCAGTGACACCTGCCGTGGTGCCGAATTCACCGGACGACGTCGCGGTGGTGCTGTCGGGCTACGGTCCGGTCGGCCGCGCCTACGCCGACCTGCTGCGCACACGGGGCGATGAAATCGCCCACCGGTACGGCGTCCGGCTGCGGCTCGGCGCCGTCCGGACCGGCTCGGCACACTGCCTGCCGCGCCCGGGCGATCCGGTGCCGCCGCGTCCGGCCTGGGGGCCGCCGGTGGCGCTGGAGCAGAGCCTCGACCGGAGCGGCGCACGCGTGCTGGTGCAGGCGCTGCCTTCCTCACCGGCGGTGCGGCGGCAGGCCGCCGCGGAGGCCGTTGTGGCCCTTGGCCGCGGGGTCCACGTGGTCACTGCCGCCAAGGGCCACCTGCTCACCCACTGGCGCGCACTTGGCGAGGCCGCTCAGGCCGGCCGCAGCCTGATCAGGATCTCCGGGGCCACCGGGGCCGCGCTGCCGACGGCCGACCTGGCGCGGGCGGGTGTTCGCGGTCTCGGGTGTGAATCCGTCCGGGCGTGCCCCAACGGGACCGCCACCTTCGTCCTCGACCGGCTGGCGGAGGGGGAGTCCCTGGCCGAGGCGGTCGGCGAGGCGCAGCGGCGGGGCATCGCCGAGGCCGACCCCTCGGCCGATCTCTCCGGTGAGGACGCGGCCACCAAGGTGCGGCTGCTCGCGGCCCTGTTGTGGGGGTGGGAGCCGTCGGCCGTGCGGGTGTGGACGGAGCCGGTGGACGGGCACGCCGTGCCGGTGGCCCTGGCTGCGGCTGCGCGGGGCAACAGGCTGCGGGCGGTGGCGGGCGCGAGCGTCGACGAGCCCTTGGTGGTCCGAGTCAGGCTGGAGGAGACCGCGCCGGGTGATCCGCTCCACGCGCTTTCCGGTCCGGAGAAGGCTGTCGTCTACGGCTGCCCGGAGGCGGGGGACATCACCGTGAGCGGTGGCCGTTCGAGCCCGGTCGGTGCGGCCCTCGCGATGCTCAAGGACACCCTCGACGTGACGACGGCCGGCCGCTTCGGGTTCGGCTGAGGGCTGCTCGGCGGACCGGGGCGGGCGAGCAGTCGGCCGCCCTGACCGTGACACAGCTCACTGGAACTGTTCCGTGCCGGCCGGACAACCACAGGCGTGGACTTTTCGATGCACGAACGGATCAGAGCCGGGGATCCCGGCGCCTTCCGGCAGTTGTTCCAGGAGCACGCGCAGGCGGTCCGCCAGCACGCGGTCCGGGTGAGTGGTGACCGTGCCGGCGCCGAGGACGTCATGGCGGTGGTCTTCCTTGAGGCATGGCGTCTGCGGGGCAAGCTCCGCGACGAGGGGACCACGCCTCGGCCCTGGCTGATGGGCATCACCGTCAACGTGCTGCGCAACCGCGCCCGGGCGGCCCGTCGGCATGCGGCCGCCCTCGCCCGCATGCCGGCGCCCGAACCCGCCCCCGACTTCGCCGACGAGCTGGTCGGCCGCCTCGCCGACCACGATCAACTCCTGGCTGCCAAGGCCGCGCTGGAGAAACTCCGCCGTGGGGAGCGCGAGGTGTTCTCCCTGTGCGTGTGGGCCGGCCTCAGCTATCCCGAGGCCGCCGAGGCGCTGGGCATCCCGGTCGGCACCGTACGTTCCAGGCTCTCCAGGGCCCGCACCCGGCTGCGTGCCCTGGCCGACAAGGAACTCCGGCAGGCTTCGAGAATTCGTCCGGAACCCCTGCGGGCAGCCGGACAAGTACAGGGTGGCCGGATGGTTCCGGCCCGGTCGCACAAGGAGTGGAACAGATGACCAGCACCCCGAAGCGGCGGCAGTCGCTCGACCACACGGAGCTGAGGCACCTGCTGCCCGCGGCCGAAGCAGCTGCCGCCCCGCTCGGCCGGCAGCGCCAGATCGAGGAGTTCCTGATGAACGAGATCGCCCGCACACCCGAAGCCGCAGTGCCGGTCCGCCCGGCGGCCAGGAGCCGTCGTCGGCTGCTGATCGCCGTGCCCGCCACGCTGGCGACCCTCGCCGTGGCCGCCACCGTGGCGGTCCTCACGCCCGGCGAGCAGGGAGCAGCCCCCGCGCGGAGCGAGCGCGTCGCCGCCCCCGTCGTCCCGGTCACGGTCGGCTCCGTCACCGGCCTGGCCGGCGCGGTGGAGCGGATCTCCCAGGCCGCGCAGGCCACGCCCGACCTCGTCCTGCGCCCGGGCCAGTACGTCTACATCGAGAGCACCGTGTCCCACCTCGCGAGCACCGTCGACGCCGACAGCGGCACGGTGAAGTCCTGGGTCGACAAGCCCCACCAGCGGCAGGTGTGGCACTCGGCCGACGGCCGCAGCGGCTGGCTCACCGAGGAGGGCAAGACCCCGGAAGGCGGCACGGCGTTCAACTCGGGCACCGGCGCCGCCCTCAACGGCCCCTCCTACGACTACCTGCGCACCCTGCCCACCGACCCGCAGGAACTGCTGCGGAAGATCTACGCCGAGACGAAGGGAGCCGGCAGCGGGCCGGACCAGGAGGCCTTCGTCACCATCGGCGACCTGATCCGCGAACAGGCCGTGCCCGGCACGCTCGCCGCCGCGCTCTACCAGGCCGCAGCCCGCATCCCCGGCGTCGTCCTGGTCGACAGTGCCACCGACGCCGCCGGGCGCACCGGCATCGCCATCGCCCGCACCAACACCGCCAGCGGCTCCCGCGACGAGATCATCTTCGACCGCACCTCGTACGCCTTCCTGGGCGAGCGCAGCGTCCAGGTCACCGAGGTCTCCGGGGTCAAGCCCGGCACCGTCACCGCCAACACCGCCGTCCTCAAGCGCGCCGCCACCGACGCCCCGGGCATCCGGCCCGGCACCGCACAGGCCTGACCACCCCGCCCGCCGCCCCCGGCCTCATCCCCGGCGGTGGCGGGCGGATGGACCCGATACCTTGTCAGGAACCGCTGCTGCGGTCCACAGCGGGTCGGGTCCGGCGCCGCGGCGCGGTGGTACGACAAGGTGCCCGCGACAACCCGTTCGCCGGCCCCGCTCAGGCCCCACCAGATCAGCGGCGAGGTGGATACGCGTGAGTGAGCAGGGACCGGACGGCGCCGAGCCGGCCTTCGAGGTGCCCCACGACCTGCGTGCCGAGCAGCTGCTCCTCAGCACGACGATGCCCGCCGCAGCCGCTCTACTGCGATGATGATCGGGTGAACGAGGACCCATCCGCGCCGACGCCCGTCATCCTCGGCATTGACGACCTCCGACCGCTCCCCAGAGCCACTCGGATCGCCCGCACCAGCCGCGAAGGTATTCAGCTCTTGCAAGAGCACCGCGCCGGCTTCATCGACGAACTCTGGCTCGACCACGATCTCGGCGGCGACGACAACATCCTGCCCGTGGTCACCCTCATGGAAGAGGCCGCCTTCAGCGGACAGCCCTTCCGAATCGGAACGGTCTTCGTTCACAGCGCCAACCCCATCGGCGCCGCGACCGTCGTCCAGGCACTCACACGCTGGAACTACCGAGTCCGGCGGGCCACGGCCTGAAGAATCCGGCACGGGGCTGAGACCTCAGCATTCGACTCGTGAGACCGGGAAAGCAACCGCGGGCGCGAAAAGCAGCGTCCGACACGAGCGGCGAGACCCTGCACCGACGAAGACGGCACCCGAAACCAGCCCGCGCCCCGGAACCATGCGGCTGGCACATCGTCACTCGAAAAGTGGCGTCAGTACCCGCGAGCTGACGAGCCCCACTGCCCCGGACCAGGGTCTCGCGCTCCTCCTCGGCGGCTTCGTCCAGAGCGCAGGCGAAGTCTGCGGCCATGTCGTTCTCGAAAGGGCCGATGTCCCAGGTTCCCATGACGATCTCCTCCCAGGCCTGCTGCGCCCCGCGTCTTGCGCCCGGGCCTCATGCGCCCGCGTCCTGTGCCCGCCTGCTGCGCCCCGCCTCTTTCGCCCCGTTCGGGCAGGGGCCGAGTTCCCGCCGGCGCTCAGTACACCGATCCGCCGGTGACGTAGATGATCTGGCCGGTGACGAATCCCGCGCCGGGGCTGGCCAGGTAGGACGCGGTGTGCGCGATGTCCTCCGGCCGGCCGACCCGGCCGACCGGGATGGTCTGCGCCACGATGCGCTGGTGCTCCTCGAAGCCGCGGCCTCGCCGTTGGGCCGCGACCTTGGTCATGTCGCTGACGATGAAGCCCGGGCCGATGGCATTGGCGGTGATGCCGTGTCCGCCGAGCTGGAAGGCGAGCGACTTGGTGAAGCCGATGAGGCCGGCCTTGGCGCTGGCGTAGTCGACGCGGCCGGCGTCGCCGAGCGCGGAGATGCTCGACATGTTGACGATCCGTCCCCAGCCGGCGGCGGTCATGTACGGGGTCACGGCCCGGGTGAGGAAGAAGGCCCCGCGCAGACTGACCCCCACGACCGCGTCCCACTGCTGGGTGCTGGTCTCCTCGACGCCGAGGTTGGGGCCGCCGATGCCGGCGTTGTTGACCAGCACGGTCGGTGGTCCCAACGCGGCGGCGATCCGGGCGACGGCGGAGGCCACGGCCGTCTCGTCGTCGACGTCGGAGCCGAACGCCGCCGCCGTTCCGCCGCTGTCCGTGATGGCGTCGACGGTGTCGGCGCAGTCGGCCTCGTGCAGGTCGACCACCGCGACCGCCATTCCGTCGTGCGCGAGTCGTTTGGCGACTGCGGCGCCGATGCCGCGGGCCGCTCCGGTGACGATCGCTACGCGCTGCGTGGGGGCTTCATGTGTCATGGGGGAGAGTCCACCCCACACGCATTTCGCCGCCAATCAATGTAGCCTGCAGCTTAATGATCACTTTCCGGCTCGGCGTCGAGGATCTGGCCGACACGCGGTTCGCCCTCTCCCCGCTGCACGAGACCGTGTGCAGCCTCCGGGTGCTGCGCGAGCCGGGACTGTCCGCACTGCACCTGCCGTGGCGCAGGTCGGTGCTCGGCAGGCTGGGCGCGCTCGACACCCGGCTGCTGATGTCCCTGGTCGCGACGAGGCGCACCCTTCCCGACTTCGTGACGCCGAGGCCGGAGAGCTTCGCCCCGGCCTTCGAGGACGAGCTGGCCGTCGTCCGCCGGACGCCCCCCGAGGTGGTCCGCCGGGACCTGCTGGTCACCCACGAGCCGGACCCGCTCCCCGACGCCCTGCGCGACGCGACCGGCGACGACGCGACCGTCGTGGCGCTGCGTGATGCGATCTGCGAAGTCCTGCGGCAGTACTGGGAAGTCGCCGTCAGACCGGTGTGGCCGCAACTGCGCCTGCTGCTGGAGGCCGACATGACGTACCGCGCGAGGCAGCTGGCCGTGGGGGGTGCCCGCTTGCTGTTCGCCGACATGCACCCGAACCTGCGCTGGCACGACGGCGTGCTGCACATCGACCGGATGATCAGCCGGCACCACGTCACGGCGCCCGGCCAAGGACTGCTGCTCCTGCCGTCCGTGTTCGCCCACAAGCCCGCGCCCCCGGTCAGCCCGGACCGGC
Source organism: Kitasatospora sp. NPDC032757 (assembly GCF_055579305.1). NCBI lineage: Bacteria > Bacillati > Actinomycetota > Actinomycetes > Kitasatosporales > Streptomycetaceae > Kitasatospora > Kitasatospora sp. NPDC032757. Next base: position 41,730 of record NZ_JBVINN010000028.1, read on the forward strand.
CACCCACGGTGGCTTACCCCAGCAGGGGAGTGGCGACGCTCTGGGCCCCGGCCCCCGTGGCCGACGCAGCCGCTCTGGCCTCCCTGCTCGGCGCGCCCCGGGCGGGACTGCTCCGCCTTCTCGAAGAACCGCTGCCCACGGTCGAGATCGCCCGCCGACTCAGGGTCACCCCGAGCGCCGTGTCCCAGCACCTGCGCGTGCTGCACGCCACCGGCCTCGTCACCCGGGCGCGCGACGGGCGCCACGTCCTGTACCGTCGCAGCCCGCTCGGCGACCAACTGACGGGGTAGCGACGGCGCCCGGGGCGGGGGCAGTCAGGGCGAGGGATGGAATGGGAGGAGTCGGTGCTCGTTCGGCAGGCTGACAGGGCTGCTGCTGCCTGCGGCGCTGTTCGTCGCGTAGGTCCTCGCTCGCTGCGTGGACTTTGCGAGCAGCTGATCTTCCTGATCGAGGCCGAACTCCTCGTAGACACCGACTCCCAGAGCCGACGCGTCCCCGCGCGACGTGGGCGGCGCACCGGGGACAGCCTGACCCCGCGACGCGTCTGTGTGTACGGCCGCCTGCCACGTGCGGCCGTCGTCGCACACCGTGCACCGCGCACCCGGAACACCCGCCGGTGCGAGCCGGGCCCGATGGTCGCCCTGTCCAGGCTCTCGTTCAGGCCGGGGTGTCACTGGGCAGCGATCAGTGGGTGCTCCTCGAGGAGGAAGCGCGTGCGACGGGTCGTGATCGTGAACCGTGCGAGGGCACGCTGGCCTCACGTCCGCCCAGCATGCGGTGGCGGTGAACAGGACGATCGCCGCGCGTTCGTCCTCGCTCGGACTACGAGCCCTTGGGGACGCCCGGGTACCACTCGCTCCAGCCGTCCCACGGGGTGAGGGTCCGGGACCAGGTCACGTTGTTGCTGTCGAGGGAACTGATGGTGAAGTTGAAGTCGCCCTGGTGGTTGAGAACCTTCACCTGCCGGACGAAGGGGCCGCCGCCGAGGGAGCCCCATGCTCCGTTGTCGTCGTTGATCCACACCGCGTGGTCCAGGCCGATCACAAAGCGGACCTCGCCCTTCGACGTCTTCATGATGGTCTCGCCGGAGCCGTAGGCGAACCCGCAGTAGAAGAGCCCGCCACGGTTGGAGCAGGTCTTCCCGACGACGACCGGCTTGTCCGATGCCCCAGCGGCGGGGGCGGCGGCCAGTACGGCGGCCAGTGCCGATGCGACCGTGACCGCACTTCGGATCTTGTTCATGGTTCTCTCTCTTGCTTTTGGCAGGGCTGTGCGCCGGAGATGGTGATCCGGGCGCGAACCACCCTGTCGTCCTTGCGGACGCCCGGTCAAGATCCCGCCGTGACAACGGCGCGAGCCCGGGCAGTGCACTGCCCGATCGTGCAGGCCGGCTTCGTTCACGAGATCTCGTGAACGAAGCCACGGCTTCGACCCCCGAGCGCCCGGTGTCGTGGGAGCTGGAGGCCCTGGACCCGGCCGAGCTGCAGCGGCTGCCGACGTCGACCCTTGTGGCGGCCGGACGGGTGCCTGCGGGGTGCTCGCGTAGGAGCGGCGGGCACAGGCAGGCAGAGAAGGCCTGGAGCGCCGGCGCCTGCACCTGGTGCGCTGGGGCCATGGTGTCGACGACCGGGGCTGGTACCTCCACCACCCGGACATGCGCGGCCCCGCCCGGGCGAGAGCACTGGCGCCGACCCTCCCGGGAATGCTCGCGGAGGTTTCCTGTGGCACCTGGGGCGGTGGGCGGAGGCTTCGGCATGTCGGACGTGGAATTCCTGGAGGTATGGCTGCAACACCCTGATTTCCACTTGATCAAGTAGCGCCTCGGCGTCGATCTTCTCGGCGGGGGTCGCCTGGCTGGAGGAGCCTTCGCAGGGTTGCGCGATGCCAGCAAGGATGACAAGCGACGGCTTGGTGCCATGAATTCCGGCAAATCGGTTCCGACTGCTGAAGTTGAATTCGTGATGTCGCTCTGCAGGTCCTGAAGCCGGATCCGCGCCCGCGCGGCCCTCTCGGCGTCGGTCGAACCGCCGCCCTGCGCATACCTCACAGTCCAGGGCCACCGACAGCATCTGCCGGTTGTCAGGCGAACGGTACCGACTCCACCCAATCAAGTTGACCGCATGTCACTCTCCACGACGGCGCTTGTAGTACGCGTACGTCAGAGCCAGGAGAAGAGGGCCCCAGAGAATCAGCGGGAGAGTGGCCGCTGCCGCGAGGGCCTTCCACCAGCCGTTGGAGTACTCGACGAGGGGGACCCCGCCGATGTGGAGAAAGGCGAGCGGCAGTGGGTCCCACAGCGCGATGAGTGCCAGACCGCCCAAGGCGGCCGGAACGATCGCTGCGAGCGGTGGAATACGTCGGCCGCCGATGATCGGGATCCAGGAAGGAGCGACTTCGCCCCATCCGGCCACCAGGCCGAAGGAGAGGTAGGCGAGCCCCTCGGAGAGAAGGCTGAGCCCGAAGACGTAGAGGATCACCCACCAGTGCCACGTCTTGTGGACGGCGTAGACCTGGCCCATCTCGAAGTCGAACGCGAACGGCAGGCGCCAGAGGCACGATGGCAAAACGGCCAGGGGTATGACCTGGGCGGAGCGGATGGCCCACCTGGGGACCGGCTGCGCGGTGTCACCGACCGTCGGGGACGGATGAAGCGTCTTGAATCGCATGGGCCGATCTTCCTGGTCCGGCGGGCGCAGGGGATCGGCCTGAAGTAGTGTCCGACGGTCACCCTCGCGAGGGGCATCGAGTCCTCCGCTGGAAGGGCGGCCGCGGCTCCGGGCGAGCTTCGATGGCAGGGATGGCTGCTACGAGCCGGGCGAACGGCTGCTTCGCCGACACCAGCCGTACCCCGGAAGGCTGACCGACATCACGCTTTCAAGTTCGGTAGCTCGTCATACCCGGGGAAGAAGGTCAGGTCACCGCAACCGGCCGGTTCCGACTACCGCGTCACGTCACAGTTCGCCGGAGACCAGCCACCGCCAGCGTCGGCGCTCCGTGACCAGGGTCGCGGCGGCCAGCAGGGTCACGGGGCCGGCCGCCCACACGGGCCAGGCCAGCCATGAGGAAACCACGGCCGCGGCGAGCTGGAGCAGCACCAGGAGGATCGTGACGAAGCCCGGTACTGCGATGATCACCTGCGCTTTGTCACCTGGAGTGGAGAAGCACGCGGGAAGGCCGACCAGGAGCACCACGGACAGAGCGGCGAGCCACCAGGAGTGGCCGGCCAGCACCCAGGGTGTCGCCACCCAGGCGACGAGTTCCACCGCGAAGCGCAGAACGGACGCGGCGCGGTCGTCCGGTCGAGCCGAAAGCGGTCCCCCCGCAGTATTGATCACCTGTGGACGGTTTCATCGCCCGCACCCAACGGTCAAGTGCCCGAGCACCGTTGCTCGCCAAGCAGGCTTCTTCCTGTGCCCTGTGCAGCTGGCCGCCGCGCGGCCCGGCTGACGCAACCCGCAGGACGAGGACCGGCTGCTGTTCGCCGACGACATCGGCACGGCCCGGCTGTGCGCCGCGACCGGCTGCACCGGCCGACCCGGGAACGGTGGGCACGGCGCAACAGAACACGCCGGTAATGCGGTCAACGGGTCGGTGGACGGCCTTGCCCGCGTAGGACAGCCGGAAGGAGAACAGCAGGACACCGACTCGCCCGGCGAGCCGCATCGTCACGTCGCCGGAGTCGACCTCGGCCTCCATGCCCGGTTGGTGAGTCTGCGGGACGCCCAGGGAGCCGCCAGGCGCTGAAGCGGAGCGGAGCGGAGGGGCCCGAGGGCTGCGGGAGCTCGTCGTGCCGCGCGGCGGGGGACAGGGGCTACTCGGCGGGCGGCCTGCGCGGTGCGGGCCGGCGTCCGGGTGCCCGGCCGGGCGCTTCCCGGCGCCGGGGTCCGGCTTGCTCCTGGGCCTGGGCGTCGGCGCTGTGCCCCGGGGCGGCGCGGCGGCCGCAGCGGGGTAGCGGCCGCTGATCAGGGCGGCGGCCCCGGCGAGCGCGCGCGGCCTGCCCTCGGCTAACCTCCCCCCTCGTGGACGATCACCCCGAGCCCTCGACCCTGCGCGTCTTCGTGGCGCTGGCTCCGCCCGACGACGCCAAGGACGAACTGGCCCGGGCCCTGCAGCCCGCCTACGCCATGTACCCGCGGCTGCGGTGGAACCGGATCGAGGACTGGCACATCACCCTGGCCTTCCTCGGCGAACTGCCGTCCACGGCAGTGCCGCTGCTGCGGTCGGCGCTGGCCGGTCCGACGGCGTCGCGCCCCGCCCTGCGCCTGGGCCTGCGGGGCGGCGGCCACTTCGACCAGCGGCTGCTGTGGAGCGGGATCGACGGGGACCTGGAGGGACTGCACCTGCTCGCCGCCGACGTCCGGGACCTGGTCAGGTCCTGCGGGATCGAGTTCAGCGACCGCCCGCTGCGCCCCCATCTGACCCTGGCACGGTCCCGCCGCGACGATCCCACCAGCGTGCCGCAGGCCGCGGCCGGGCTCACCGGGTTCGTGGGCCGGCCGTGGCAGGCCGAGCGTCTCCACCTTGTCGGCAGCAACATCGGCCGTGGCCCCGGGCCGATCCGCTACCGCGACATCGAGGCGTGGCGATTCGGTCCCGCCGTCCGGGCCGGGGGCGACGGCGCTCCCACTGGGCCGTAGCCGGCAGGCGAGTGCCTGCGGTGGGTGGGTGGTTGTGTCGGTCCGTTGGTGACGGAACCCCGGGTGGGGTGGTGCTGCGCCGGGGCCGGGTCGGGCCGTGTGGCCCGAATCTCGCAGCCGGCTGCTCCTCCGTTCGAGGCGGAGCTCAGAACGTGAGGTAGACCGGCCCGCCGAGCCCGGCCAGCGAGCAGTACCAGGCAAACGGTTTCAGCGTGTGCGTCTTGAAGTACTTGCTGAGGAAGTGCACGGCCGCGTACCCGCCGACGAAGGCCAGGACGCTCGCGACCGGGACCTGTGCACCGAGGTCGGCGCCGTCCGCGTCGATCAGCGAGGGCAGTTCGAACAGGGCGGCGGACCCGATCACGGGCGCGGTGAGGAGGAACGCGAAGCGGGCCGAGTCCTCGTGGGACAGGCCGTTGAGGACACCGGCGCCGATGATGATCCCCGTGCGGCTGATCCCGGGCAGGAAGGCGGTGATCTGTGCCGCCCCGCTGCAGACCGCCTGCCAGAAGCTCAACTGGACGATTCGACGGTCCGACTGTCCCTCGGCCGAGAGGTAGCCGCGGCCGCGCCCGCCCCGGCGGCGTGCCAGGCGCGACGGCGCACCGGGCCGTCGTCGAGCCAGCCGTGCAGGCAGAGCAGCCGGGCGAGGATCAGCGCGGGCAGTACGGCATCGCTCATCGCGAACTGGGAGTAGAAGACCACCGGCGGCGGCAGCGCGGTGACGGCGCCGAAGACGTGCGCGAGCTGCCGGCGCAGGCCGAGGCGGCGCAGGGCGACGTACGCGAGTGGGAAGACCAGTGCGCTGACCACGGCGTTGATCCCCATGATCAGGTGGTACGCGGTCACCGGGTCGTCGGCGAGCCGCAGTGCGGGCGAGATCAGCAGCGGGTAGCCGCCGGGGATGACCACGCCGACCGGGATCTCCGTCGGCGGCCGGCCGGCGAGGACGCGGGCCAGGACGAGGTATGAGTCCTCGTCGGGGTGGACGGACGGGTAGCTCAGGTGTCGGGCGAGGCCGAGCCGTAAGAGCATCTCGGCGGCGTACCCGGCGGTCAGGGCGGCGGGCCAGAACCAGCGGCGCAGGCGCAGCTCCCCGAAGCGCCGTGCCGCCCAGCCGGTGGGGCGGCCGGTGGGGCGGCCGGTGCGGGTGGTCGGTGATGGTGTGGTGGCGGCCGGCGCTCCGCTCGGCCGCTCGGACGTGCTGGGTGCGCTGTGCTGCTGCATCGAACTCTGTTTCCTCCCCTGATGGTTCGGCTCCGCCGGGCACCGGGGCACCCGGGCACGCGGGGCGTCGGAGGGCGTGCCGAACCGCGGCGCGGCCCGTGCCGGGGCGCGCCTCATGTCGTGCGACTATGTATATTGCTGATCTACATATGCAGGTGAAGTGAGTCGATGGGGAGGGGTCTGGCGAGAGCGGGCATTGGTTCCCCCCGGAACACGGCTGCGGGCATGCCGCAGGAACATCTGGCTATGGCTGTGGGAAAGCAGTGCGCGCCCCGGCGGCCCCGGCTGTCCGGGTGCCGTCGTCAGGGCGGCTCTGCTGCGACGCGAACAGGGAGGCTGGCTGTCGGCCCCGCCGCTCACTGTGGAAGACGTGTGGCGGGCGGCGAGGTTGCAGGGGGCGGCGAAGAAGATTTTCCGACTACCTGCCCCGGCTCGCCCGGCCGCCCATACCCACCCTCGGTGGCGCTGCAGGCGACACCCCCGGGGTTACTCCTGGTGGGCCGTCAGTCCCGGCCGGGATCATGCGGCCGCAGGCCGCCGTTGCTCGTTCCTGGCGCCGGCCGGCCGGTGTCCGCGGCGTGCGGTCGACGAAGATCATTCCGCGTCCTATGCTGTCGCGATGTTCGACACAACGCCCCCTACCCTGCTCTTCGTCATCGGCCCGGCGGCGGTCGGCAAGATGACGGTGGGCGGCGCCATAGCAGAGCGCACGGGGTTCAAGCTCTTCCACAACCACCTGACCATCGAGCCGCTGCTGCGACTGTTCCCCTACGAGTCGTCTCAGTTCCAGCGCCTCAACCATGCCTTCCGTGAGCAGATCTTCGCCGAGGCCGCCGCGAGCGACCTGCCCGGGCTGGTGTTCACCCTTGTCTGGGACTTCGACGATCCGGAGGACGCCGCACTGGTGGAGCGCTATTGCGCCCCGTTCCGTGATCGCGGTTCGCGTGTGCTGTTCCTGGAGTTGTCTGCCGACCAGAGCGTCCGGCTGGAACGCAACGCGGGTGAGTCCCGTCTGGCGGAGAAGGCCTCCAAGCGGGACCTCGCATGGTCCAATGCAAACCTGGTCGGCATGGACGCGAAGTATCGCCTCAACTCGGTCGACGACTTCGCCCATCGCCCGGGTGCGCACCTTTTGATCGACAACACCCATCTCGGACCCGCCGAGGTTGCCGAGCGGGCCGTGGAACACTTCGGGCTCCGACCCTCCTCCTGACCGCCAGTATCCGGGGTTCTGGTGACCGTGCCCGCCGTGCCCGCCGTGCCCGCCGTGCCCGCCGGGCCGGCCCGCGCTGCCAGGACTGACCCGGCGGCACCCTGACGAGCAGCCCGCCGGGCCCTGCCGGGTAACGTCCCGGCGGGGGAGGGTTGCGCCGCGGCGCCGGCCTCAGACGCCGCCCCGCCGTCCTGGTGTGGGAGCCGGGTCCGGGCCTCGACCGGTACCGGGCCGGCAGTGCGGCCTGGCAGGGGTGTGCGTAGGCGGCCAGGGCGGCGACGCGTTCGGCCTGCTCCAGCCGGCCCGACCCGGCCGGCCGCTCCTCGCTCAACCCCTGCCGGACGGATTCCAGGTCACCGTTTCCAGGTCACCGCTCCAGGACCCCGCCGCCAGGCAGGCGTGCCGCTCGGCTCGTACGGCTACCAGTGCCCGCTGCCCCGGATTCGGGCCGAGGTCCGTGTGCGTCGCCGCGCGGCCGGTGCGGGCGAGCTCAGCGCCGCCAGCGGTAGAAGGCGTCCCATTCCTCGGTGATCCAGGTACCGTCGCCGACCGGCATCACAGTGTCGACCTCGGCCATCGGGTACTCGATCCGGCCGTGCAGCGCGCCGGTGGCGGGGTCGGCGAGCCAGTGACTGTGCTCCCTCCAGCCGTCCCTGCCGAACATGTACACCGCGGCCTCGTCGTACGGGTTGTGGAGCGTCACCATCGCCGTGTCGTCGTCCACGAATCCGCTCGAGGAGGAGATGTACGGGTCGTTGTGCACCGAGCAGTCGCCGGTGCCGGGGGCCGGGAAGTCGCTCAGGCCTAGCGAGGCGGTGACCTGGTACGTGGGGAGGCTGTGCCAGCTGACGTCCCGTCCCCTCCGGTCGACGGTCATGCAGCGGGCGTTCCTTGAGTCCATGCCCAGGTACTCGCGCTCGCTCCAGAGGGGGGTGCCCCGGTCCTGCGGCAACCGCCTGCCCAGGACGATGGCACCGGACTGCCACCGCGCCTCGTAGTGCGTTGCCGCCGCCCGCCCTCCGGACACGGTCACGCCGGAGATCTCGTCGTTGTCGTCCCAGAGCAGGCTGACGAACCGCCCGTAGCCGCCGCACGGGAGCACGCTCCGTGCCAGCACAGTCCCCTCGGCGTCCAGGGTGAGGATCAGGGCGCTGTCGGGCAGTCCGGAGGGGAGCCGCAACCAGATCCGGAGGTCCTGATCGGCGCTGCCCGCCGAGGAGTCGCCGGCGGCGCGGCGGCATGCGGCTCCGGTCGTCGAGAAGTCGAGGTAACCCCAACGGCCCACCTCCCACGTGCCGTACGGCTGTTTCCACAACGTCGTGCCGTCCCGGGCGACCGCGACGTACTCCGTCGCGGTGCCGAAGACGGCGAACGACAGGTCGGGAGCCGCCCACTCCCTCGACCACCGGTTGGGCGACGGGGCCGGGAACTCGGCTGCCAGCTCCGTCTGTTCCTTCAGTTCGTAGATGCGCAGCGACTCGGCGCCGCGGACCTCCAGACGGGGAACGGGGCCGGTGGGGTCGAGGAAGGTCCGGGCGCCGTCCCGGTCCGGGGTCGGGTACTTGGCCACCAGCCGGGGTTTGATCGTCATGCCGGCATCCTCTCGCGGCGGGCCGACAGCGCGTTCCCCGCGCGGATCGGGCGGCTCCGGTGCCACCGGCGGTTTCTCCGCCGCCGAATGGTCGCGGCGGGTGGCGGCCCCGCGTGGCGACGTCGTCCACGTGGTGTGGACCTGGCTCGTGGAGACCGGAGGCGCCCCCCGGAGGCCGCGATCGTCGACCTGGAGATCCGCGCCTGGACCCATCAGCGACCAGACCTCCGAAGTCCTCATCGGCCGACCGTCCCGCCGCGCCGTTGTGGTTGCATTCCCGAGGCGCGGAGAGTGCGGCCTGGATCAGAAGGTCCGGGTCCGCGCGCCGACCCACCAGTGCGCGAGCCCCTGGAGTTCATGCACTGCCTCGGCCACCGTTGTGGGGGCTTCGCCCGTTGCCATGGCGGCCTGCTGCCACGCGCCGGCAGTGCCCGCGCCACGGATGTCGCGTCGCCGGTTGGCGCCTGCGCCGCCGGGCCCGGCCTCGGCCTGCTGCTCGCCGCGCTCACCGTCCGCGGCGTTGACGTCCTCGCGGGAGCCGCCACTACGTCGGTGCGCGCGCGTCCCGCACGGCGACGTCGTGGCGCTGCGGCCCCGGCCGGGCCCCGCGCACCGAACAACTGCTCGCCATCACCGCAGCTCTCCTCGGACTCCTCGCCTCCGCTCGGCGCGTTGATCAGGTCGCGGTAGCGGCGGCTCCGGATGTCCGCGAGGACCGGGCGGATCGCCTCCCGGTGGGGGAGGTGGTCGGTCAGGTCGATCCAGGGCCGTCCCGGATCGGGGCCGGGCATCCCGCCGATGAACTGCTCCAACTCCGCGACCACCACGAGTAGCGCGGTGTGTTCCTCGCGCGGGGCAGGGTCGGCGAAGTCGACGACATCGCGCTGTATCCGCGCGCAGGCCCACCGGAGCGCTTCGACGATGGTGACGTGGACGGGGAAGCGATCGGGGCGCCGGGGCAGGCGCAGCCGGTCTTCCAGGTGGGGGAGCGCGGCCAGGACGCGTCCGGCCTTCACGGCGACGCCCGGTGAGGCGGGGATGGCCGTATACGGAGCGGCGCCGGCTCACCGATCCCCGTCGAGCAGAGCCCGGTCGACACTCGGTGCGGCGGGAGCTGACCGGGAAGGCGGTCCGATCGCGACGGCTCTCCTGGTGAACAGACGGGCCGACCTGGAGAAAGCCCTGCCAGGCCGTCACTGCCCATGTCAAAGTGGACAGTCCTCAACCGGTCCAGTGCGGGTCGGAGGGGCGTCGAACACCTGGGGGACGAGTGGGATCAGGCACTGACATGCCCTGCGACGGCCGGTCGAACGCGCTGGTGCGTGACCTGGTGCGTTCGGTCGTGGCGGCTCTTGCACCGGAGGAACTGCCCCTTGTGGAGGGGCTCCGCCGCTTCGACGACGCCACGGTGGTGCGGCGGCTGAGCCGCAGCGGCGGACGCCGCGAGCCGCTGGGGTTCGGAATCGGAGAGTTCGCGGCGCTGGTGACGCCCGTCGTGTGGCTGGTACTCGACGAAGTGGCGCAGCGGATGGTGACCACGACGGTGGAGCGCGCCTCACAGGGCATGACGGGCATGATGCGGCGGCTCTTCCGGCGGCCGGCGCCCGCAGCCGAGATCCAGCCGCTGACACGGGAACAACTGGCCGAGGTCAGGGAACTCGCCCTGACGGCAAGTCGGCAGCGCGGTCTCACGCCCGAACGCGCCGAGGAGATCGCCGACGCGATTGTGGCTCGGCTGGCTCTGTCCAACGCACTGGACGGGCCCACTCCGCCGGCACCGGAACCTCCCGCCGGTCCCGCCGGTTCGGGCCCGGTCACCGGGCGGGACTAGGTGAATGCCACCGGAGGACCGGCTGAGCGACGTTGGATCGACGAAAGGGTCCTCGGCGCGGGAACGGGCCCCCGGTTCGTCACCTTGTTGCTTCTGATGCTGACCGCCGGCGGGGCCATGATCCTGGACGTGGTCAGGGTCCTGGCCGACGGGGACGAGACCGGATGCAGCCTCGCCGCGGGCGTGGACCCCGCTGACGGCAGCTACTGGAACGCCTCGCTCAGCATCTCCGGCCAGGTCACCGCCGCCCACTTCTGCCTGTCCCTGTGGGCACCCGCGCCGCCGTGGTGGCAGGTGGCCGGCTGGCCCCTTCTGCTGGTGGTCACAGCCGGGCTGCTCTTCGCCGTACTGCCGCTGTGGAAGGCCCGGTCGAGCCGTGTCGTCCCCCTGGCGGCGGTCGATCCGGGTGGTGAACTCCTCGCCCTGATAACGGAGCTGTGCACGGCGACGGGCGTGGCGCCGATGCCCCGGGTTGTGATCGATCCCGCGGCAACCTCGGTCAGTGCGGTGGTCTTCGGCCGCTCTCGCCGCCCGGTCGTCTGCCTGCACGGCGGCCTGCTCGCCGTCCGGCAGCACGACCCGGAACGGTTCCGGGCCGTACTGCTGCACGAACTCGCCCACATCGCCAACCGCGACGTCACCCTGACGTACCTCACGGTCGCCCTGTGGCGGGTCTTCCTCGCGCTGGTGCTGCTGCCGTACGTGCTCTGCGAGGGCTACGTGATCTACGGCGTGGTGGCGGACGGCGGCCTGCCACGGCTGGACCGGGCAAGGGCGTTGGCCGTCGTCATGGTCATGCTGCTGTATCTCGCCCGCTCAGACGCACTGCGTAGCCGGGAAATCTACGCGGACCTGACCGCACTACGGTGGGGTGCGGACCCGCACGGCTGGGCCAACACCGCCACGCCGCCTGGGAGAGCGGTGCGCCGCGCTCTCGACGCGTTCCTCGAACTGTGGCGCACACATCCGCGCTGGGGTCTGCGCCAGGGGGCACTGGCTGATCCCGCACCGTTGTTCCGCACCGCGGTCCTGCCGCTCTTCCTCATCGGCACCGTACCCGTCCTGGCCGTGCAGCAGGTGCTCTGGCAGATCGCGCCGTATCGCGCGAACTTCACCAACAACCTGATGACGGTACTGGTCATCGTCCCCGGTGCCCTGGTGACCGGCGTGATCGTCGTCGCCCTGTGGCGGGCGGTGGTATACGCCGTACTGACCAGAACCCGAGTGCCCTCCGGGGCGTGGGCCGGAGGGTGGCTGGGCGCTGGAATGTCGGCCGGCCTGGTCCTCAGCGGCTGGGGTTCGGGCTGGGCCTGGCTGCCCCAGCGACCGCCGGTCCTCCTGGTACCGGTGGCGGCGGGAGCAGCCTTCGGATGGTGGGTCACACAGTGCGCGCACCTGTCGACCCGCACCTCACGAGGCCGGACCCTGCGCCCCGCCCTCACGCTCTGCCTGATCGCCGGCACCGTTGCCATGACGTCGTGGCTCACCTGGTGGATGCTCGCCGGGACCACGAACCTGAACGGGGCCATTCCGGATGCCCAGAGCATCGCCCGATCCATCCTGCAGTGGCTCCCCTCCGCGGCCCCGACCGGGGACCTGAGTAGGATTCCCGGCATCGCCGCAGTGCAACCACAGCTGGCGAACGTCGCCGACACACCCATGGGCGCACTGACCGTCACCGTTCTGTGGGTCGTGCCCCTGCTCGCATGGGCATCCGGCCCGGTGGCCGGAACCCCCCGCTGGGTGCCGGCCCGGGCGGCCCTGCCGGAAGACCCCGTGGCACCACTGCGCAAGGTCATGCTGCCCGGGCTCCTGGGCGGGGCACTGGCATGCCTGGCCGTCGTGGGCGTCCAGGCCTGTATCCACACCGGACAGCCGGTACCGGACGCACGGGGCGGACTCTACGCCCTGCGGTACACGGGCCTCCTGCTACTGGCGCTGTGCCTGCCCGCAGCCGTGGCCGCCGCCGTCGCGAGCACCGCGGACCGGCGCTACCGGCTGGTGAGCAGTCTCATCGCTGCCCAGACGGCAACCCTGCTGGGACTCACCGCGATCACACTCCTCGTGTCCGTGGACGGCTGCATCACTCCCCTCAACGTCCTCTCGGACACCTGTGCCTGGCGGCCGGCCTGGTGGCGACCGTTGTTCCCGTTCACGTTCGTGCTGAACAACGCTCTCGTCCTCTCCGCGCTCACCTCCGTCATCACCGCTCTCGCCGCCACGGCCTTTCACCGTCGACGACCGCGGGACGCACGGACCGCCAGCCGCCCCGACGCCTCTGTCCGTGGACCCCGCGCGCACCGCCTCGCGGTGGGCCTGCTGTGCACTGTGGCAGTTGCAGCCACCGCGACGGACGGTGCCTTGTGGAGGTACCGACTGGGCTTCACCGTCAACGAGATCACTTCCCAGCGCTCCCTCGTACAGGCCTGGGGGCTCCCGGACCCACCGCTGTCGGAGCTCACCCGCGTGAGGCAGATCCGAGCCTGGTACCGCCTCACCGGCGACGACCTCATCGACCTGGCGGTGTCGTACGACAACCAGGTGATCACCGCCATCCGAGCGGCCCAGGCAGCCAACGACAACTGGGACGCGTTGGACCGACGCCTCGGGCCGGTCTGCACCCGTTGGGGGGACGCCGCCTTGTTCGAGACGGTCTGGTTCCGCATACCCGCCGATCCGCTCCTACGAGCCGACTGGCACGAACTGGTCACCAAGGCGGACAAGGCGAATCGCCGCTGCACGCAAGCGCTGACCGCACGTGACCAAGACGGCCTGAGGAACGCCCTACGCGACCTGTCAGCGGCTCGGCGCTGCGCAGAATCAGTCAACGCCGGGATCGACAGAATCCTCCGCGCAGGCGGCTTCCGGGGCACCTCCCGCCCGCCCGCGAAGGGCACTGCGGCGACCTGTGACCGCTCCAACCGGTAGTGCTTTTGCTTACGTCAGCAGCCAAAGCCGTCCTCACCCTCGAGCGGCAACGCTGAAAAGGCTCACTGTGCCCGATCACGGCCTGGTGGCCAACCAGATGGTCACGGCCGCGGTGGCGGTGAGTCCGACATTGAGTGTGATCCGGCGGTCTCCGCCGGTCAGGTGAACGGCGATCGCACCGGTCTGCAGGAGGACGAAGCCGATGGCTGCGGCCGGCGCCAGCCAGGGAGCGGTGCCGGTCAGCGGTGGCAGGACCAGACCGGTCGCACCCAGTATTTCGACCATCCCCAGCGCCCTGAGAGCAGGCAAGGGCGTGCGGTCGACCCAAGCCATCATCGGTCGGAGTTGATCGCGGCTGCGGATCACCTTCAGCGTGCCCGCGTAGAAGTAGAAGAGCGCGAGCAGTCCCGCGATGATCCAATAGGCGATGTCCATGGTTCCCGTTCTTGGGCCCCCGGTTCGCGGGGGCCCGTCGATTGCGTCGATTGCGTCGATTGCCAGGGAAGCCCCTGGAGGAGGCCGGTCCGTCGTCCGGAGTTCGGACACGAAGGCGGGAGCGCCACGGCCCCACCGGAGGGAAGCCGGAAGGAGGCGGCCGGGCCGCTCCGTCCCGTCGGCTTCAGGCGAGGTCGGTGGCGGGATGTGTCGCGTAGCGGCCCATCGTGTCGATGTTGGCCTGTGGCGTCAGCGGCCGGCCGCCGGCGAGCGCCTCCTGGAGGTCTCGGAAGTACTGCACGTACAGGTCGGGGGTGAAGGTGCTGAGCATGACAGCGGGTTCGTCGGTCAGGTTGGCGAAGGTGTGCGGGGTACCGGGCGGAACCATCACGAGCGTGCCCGTGGTGGCGTCGTGGTCCTCCTCTCCGACGGTGAACCGCACGGTGCCGGAGAGGATGTAGAAGCCCTCGTCGTGTCGGGCATGGCGGTGCTGAGGCGGTCCCTGGGTGTGCGGGGCGAGGACGGACTCGGCGATCGCGAGGCGGTGGCCGGTGTGGCTGCCGTCCTCCAGAACGCGCATGCGCGTGGTGCCCAGAACGATCGTCTCGCCGTCTCGGGGACCCACCACCGATATGGCGGGGTCGGCCTGTGGCTCGCTGGTCTTCGCTTCTTCGGTCATGTTCACGAGTGCACCGCCGGGGGCCTGCCGGTGTCCAAGACCCATTCCGCGGCGCCGATACCTCGTGGGTATATTTGCAGCGTGGAGCTACGGACCTTGCGCTACTTCGTGGCGGTCGCCGAGGAACTCCACTTCGGCCGGGCCGCCACCCGGTTGCATATGAGTCAGCCGCCGCTGAGCCGGGCGATCAAGCAGCTGGAGGCCGAGGTCGGGGCTCTGCTCTTCGCCCGCTCGACCACCGGCGTCACGCTCACTCCGGTGGGCACGGTGCTGCTCGACGAGGCGCGAGCCCTGCTCGAGCACGCCGACCGCGTCCGGGTACGCGTGAGCGCGGCAGCCGGCGTCGCGACCATCACCGTCGGCATCCTGGGCGACGGCACCGACCCGGGAGTGGCCAGGCTGGCTGCGGCCTACCGCCGAAACCACCCCGGCGTCGACATCCGCATCCGCGACACCGATCTGACCGACCCGACGTGCGGACTGCGCGCCGGACTGGTGGACGTCGCCCTCACCCGGGCGCCGTTCGACGAGACCGCCCTGACGGTGCGTGCGCTGCGGACCGATCCGGTCGGCGTGGTCCTGCGCGCCGACGACCCGCTGGCCCGCAGCGACCGGCTGCGACTGGCCGAGCTGCGCGACCGCCGCTGGTTCCAGTTCCCGCAGGGCACCGACCACATCTGGCAGTCGTACTGGAACGGTGGCAGGCCGCGTGAGGGACCAGTGGTGCGCGGCGTCCAGGAATGTCTGCAGGCTGTGCTGTGGAACGGCACCGTCGGCCTGGCCCCACTCGGACACGACCTGCCCGCGGAGTTGACCGTGGTGCCGCTGATCGACATGGCGCCGAGCCGAGTGGTGGCGGTGTGCAACCAAGGGGACACCAACCCGTTGATCCGATCATTCATCGAGATCGCGACAGCCGCGTACCGCCACTGAGTACCGGCAACGGTGCTGCCGCAACTCGTGAACGATTCGAACGCTGCAGCCCTCGTGACCGCCTCCCGAAGTGGTGAGCATCTGCTGCCCCTTCTGGGCTCTGGCACGAGTTCTGTGGTGTCTCACGCTGCGTGATTGTTGATCTTCTTGTCCGCCTTCGTGAGGTTGCCCGAAAATCGTCGGGCGCTGTCGTGCTGCCGCTGACACTTCTGGCCCGTGAAAGAGGTGTTGGTCCGGTTGGAGACGCTATGTTTCCGGCGGTCGCGGACGTGAGGGTGCTGTCGGTCGATGTGGACGACGAGGTGATTCGGGTCGAGGTGAGGTCCACGGCGGTCGGGGCGTCCTGCCCGGGCTGCGGAGTCCGGTCGAGTCGGCTCCACGGCTCCTACCTGCGCCTCAAGCGGACATGCCAAGCGCAGGCCAGCGGGTGCTGTTGCGTCTGCACGTCCGGAGGTTCATCTTCGCCGGCACGTCGTCTGCCGCGACCGGGCCCAGTTCTTCGCCGAAGGAGCCCGGACCGGCGCCCCGCAGGCTGTCCAAGTCGCGGACGGGTGGCACTTCTGGCACAACGTCAGCGAGACCGCCGAGCGATGCGTCACCCGCCACCGCACCTGCCTGCGGACCGTCGTTCCCGAGCTGCACAGCAGCCCGAGCAGGAAACCTGCGACTGGGACCAGCAGCCGGGCTTGCACTGGCCGACCGGCCACCGCTTCGCCGACCGGAGCCGCACGGATAGGTGATGTTCATGAGAACGGGAGTCAACTGCCGCAGGCCTTCCCCCCGGCGTGTCCGTCACTGCCCGTTCCGGTTGGTGAGGGGCGGTTGAGAGGCGGCCGGTGGTGCGAACAGTGCCTGGGCGGTTTCGGTGGCCAGGTCTCGCAGCCAGGTGTGGGCGCGGTCGTCGTCGTAGCGCTGGTGCCACAGCAGGTACAGGGGGACCTCGGGCAGCGGGAGTGGCGGCGGCAGTGTGGCCAGGCCGAGTTGTTCCCGGGCTGCGCGGGTGACCGCGTCGGGGAGGGTGACGACCAGGTCGGTGCCGAGGGCGAGTTGCAGTGCGAAGGCGGCGGAGGGCCCGGCGGCGACGACGCGTCGTTCGAGGCCACGGGTGGTCAGAACGTCGTCGATCGGGTCGCGCAGGCTTCCGCGTCGCGAAACGGTGAGGTGTTCGGCGGCCGCGTAGCGCTCGATGCTCAGCGGGCCTTCGGTGAGGGGGTGGCCTGGTCGGACGGCGACGACCAGCCGGTCGCTGCCGACGAGGCGGTGGCGGATGTCGGGGAGCGTCGGAGCGCTGGAACTCGATTCGAGGTCGACCTCACCCCGTCGCAGCTCGGCGTCGTCCGTCCCGGGTTCGGCGGACAGGCGCAGCCGGACGCCGGGGGCTTGGCGGTGGACGGCGGTGATCAGGGCGCTGCCGCAGGCGGCGGTCAGGGCGTCGTGCCAGCGCACGGTGAACACCCGGTCCAGAGCCGCCAGGTCGAGTTGCTGCCGTGCGGACAGAAGGTGGTGGGCCTGCTGTACGAGGGCGTGGACCTGGGCGCGCATGGCCAGCGCGCGGGTGGTGGGGACCATGCTGCGGCCGGTGCGGACCAGGATCTGGTCGCCGGTGGCCTTGCGGATGCGGCCCAGGGAGCGGCTCATCGCCGGTGCGGTGACGTGGAGGCGGGCTGCGGCGCCGGCGACGCTGCCCTCTTCCAGCAGTGCGTCCAGGGCCGTGAGCAGGTTCAGATCCAGTTGCATGTCAGTAATTCTATAAGTGAATAGCATGCACTTGTTGTTAATGATCGGGAGGCCTACCTTCGAAGTGCGGGCGCGAGGCAAGCCGCCCGCACACATCGAACCCAGGGAGCCCGCCATGAGCACAGCCATGCCTTTCGCCGCCGACACGACGCTCCTGTCCGAGACGACCGCCGCGGTGAAGACCGCAGGCCTGACCCTGCGCGACCGCCACACCCCGCACGCTCGCGGCGTGAGTCTGGAGGAGGTCGTCGCTGAGATCCACGCCAACGACGACGCGGTGCTGGACGTGCTGCGGGAGCCGCTGCTGCGGGCCCGGCGGGGATCGCAGTGGGCCGAGGACGAGCTGGCCGGCGGTGCGCTCCCATCGGGGGAGTGGTGGGTCGCCGACCCCGCCGAGGGCAACATCAACCACGTTCACGGCATGGAGGACTGGGCTGTGACCGCCACCCTGGTCCGCGACAACCGGCCGGTGCTCACCGTCGTCCACCTGCCGCTGACCGGCGACACCTACACCGCTGTCACCGGCGGCGGTGCCCGCCTCAACGACCGGCCCCTGATGGTGTCCGCCAAGACCGATCTGGGCGCCGCGCTCGTCGGCACAGGCCAGGCCCGGCCCGGCGAGGACGAGCGCACCTTCCGACGGATCGGTGAGTCGGTCACGGCCATGCTCATCAACGGCCTGGTCGTGCGCGTGTCCGTTCCCGCCACGATGCAGCTCATCCACGTCGCGGCCGGACGCACGGACGCGTTCTGGCAGTTCTCCGACGTCCGCTCCGGTCTGGTCGCCGGTGCGCTGCTGGTCTCCGAGGCCGGAGGCACCGTCACCGACCTGGCGGGCGAGCCCTGGCACACGGGCAGCCGCGACTTCCTGGCCACCGCCCCCGGC
Source organism: Kitasatospora sp. NPDC032757 (assembly GCF_055579305.1). NCBI lineage: Bacteria > Bacillati > Actinomycetota > Actinomycetes > Kitasatosporales > Streptomycetaceae > Kitasatospora > Kitasatospora sp. NPDC032757. The sequence goes on from NZ_JBVINN010000028.1 coordinate 59,827, forward strand.
ATCCACACCGCCGCCCTCAAGGTCCTGTCGCCGATCGCCTGACCGGGCACCTCCGCTCTACCCACCCTCACACCGCAAGGAGCAGCACCTCATGACCAGCATCGGCATCCTGGGCGCCGGCCGCGTCGGCGCCAACCTCGCCGGCAAGCTCTCCGCAGCCGGACACCGTGTCACCCTCGGCCTCCGGAAGCCGGAAGGGGCCGCAGCCCTTGCCGCCGGCATCGCCCCCCAGATCGCCTTCGCCGACCAGCGCACCACCGCCCGCACCGCGGACATCGTGATCAACGCGACGCCCGGCCACACCTCCCTGGACCGCCTGGGCGGCCTGCGCACCGAGCTCTCCGGGAAAATCCTCGTCGATCTCTCCAACGCCACCCGCGACGCCGATGACGGCCTGCCCGGCGACTTGTGCTATCCCGGCAGCAGCCTCGCCGAACAACTCCAGGCCGCCCTCCCCGACACCCAGGTGGTCAAGACCCTCAACACCATGTTGTTCATGGTCATGACCGCTCCCGAAACCCTGGCCACCCCACCGACCGCCTATCTCTCGGGCGATGACCAGAACGCGAAGAAGACCGTCACCGGCCTGCTCGGCGACCTGGGCTGGCAGCCCGCATGGATCGAGGACCTCGGCGGCATCACCACAGCCCGCGCCACCGAAGCCATGATCCTCGTGGTTCCCCACATCCTGCGCCGACACGGCTTCAAGCCCTTCGCCGTCTCCCTCGCCCGCTGACCCATCGAGACCAAGACCGGGTTCGGGCCAAGCCAGTGGCGGGCTCGTGCGCCGAACGGAAGGTCGTGGACGAGTACTTCGCCGTCTCGGAGAAGGTCGAGGCGCGTCGCGGGCCTTCACCGGGGTGGTGACCAGTTGGCCGACGGCCTGGTCGGGCAGTACCGCGTGCGGAAGTACGGCGGCCAGCGGGCGCCGCGGAAGTACGGCGTGGTGCACCTGCAGGCCGCCGTCTCCTCTGCCTCACTCGATTGGGCCCCCGTCAGCTCTTGAACTCCCGTTCATCCGGGCGTTGCCCGCCACCGTGTGGGCCGGTCGATACTGCTTCCCGAAATCGGGCGACCCATCGGGAGACAGCATGTTCAGCAAGTCCTACGCGGCCGCGGGCCTCGCCCTCGCGATGACCGTGGTGCCGGCAACCGCGGCGACGGCGGACGACGGCCGCGCCGCGCACGGTGCCCGCGCACCGTTCACGCTGGCCGTGTACGGCGACGCCCCGTACGGCACCTCGCCCACCGACACGTCCGAGTTCGAGGCGACCCCGGCGTTCATCGCCTCCGTCAACGCAGACCGGGACGTCAGCACCGTGATCCACGTGGGCGACATCCACTCCGGCAAGCAGTACTGCACCGAGGCGTACGACCGGTCGATCGCTGCGCTCTGGAAGACCTTCGCCGACCCGCTGGTCTACACGCCCGGCGACAACGAGTGGTCCGACTGCCACAAGGCCGCCGAGGGCGGCGGCAAGTACAACGCCGCCACGGGCCGGATCGACCCCGTCCTCGACCCGGCCACCGGCCAGCCCGTCGACTACGCCGCCGGAAACCCCGCGCAGAACCTGGAGCTGGTCCGCCGGACGTTCTTCGCCCGGCCCGGCCACACCCTGGGGAGCGACACCCTGCGCGTCCTGTCGCAGGCCCAACTGCCGAACTGGAAGCACCCCGAGGACTCCGCGTACGTGGAGAACGTGCTGTGGGTCAAGAACGGCACCCTGTTCGTGACGGTCGACCTGCCCGGCGGCTCCAACAACGACGCCGACCCCTGGTACGGGGCGCCGACCGCCTCCCAGGAGCAACTCGACGAGGCCGCCCACCGCACCGCCGCCGACCTGCGCTGGCTGGACACCGCCTTCATCCTCGCCCGGGCCGGCGGCGTCTCCAGCGTGGTGGTCACCGCCCAGGCCGACATGTGGGACCTGGACGGCAAGCCGGCCTCGCACGTGGCGAACTACGAGCCGTTCGTCGCCAGCCTGGCTTCGCACACCACCGCCTTCGGCAAGCCGGTCCTGCTGCTGATGGGCGACTCTCACGTCTACCGCTCGGACAACCCGCTCACCCAGGGCTCGGCCTGCACCGGCGACGAGGGGGTCTGCTCCTACGACGCCTGGAACAGCCACCCGAGCTACCAGGTGCCGAACTTCCACCGCATCGTCGTCCACGGCAGCACCGTCCCGCTGGAGTGGCTGAAGCTGACCGTGACCCCGGGCGCCCACAACCCGACCACCGCCACCTCCTTCGGCCCGTTCACCTGGACCCGGATCACCGAGGGCTGACCGCACACCCGCACGCGAGTGGCCCGGCCCGGTGCCGGCCGTTGTCTGGGGGCGGTGTTCGGCCTGGTCGCGGGCCCCGGTCTACACCAGGGCGGTGACCGGGTGGCCGACGGCCTTCTCGGGCAGCATCGCGTATGCGGCAGCGGGGCGGCCGTCGGCCCGTCCCGGCCGTCGCTGCCGGCGCCGTTGTCCCTGCTGTCGTCGTCGCGGCGTTCGGGGCGTCCCGTCCCGGCCCTCCGTCTCCCTCTTCTGCCGGTCCCGGCCGCTGCCCGGGCCACCTGTGCGGCCGCTCCTGCTGTCCCGGCTCACCGTTTGGCTGCTGTCCGCCGGCCGTCCTGCGGCCCGGCCCAGCCGCACGTTGCCGTCTTGGTCCGGCTGCTGTGCCCGTCGCGCCGCGGTGCGCGTCACGTCGCCGTTCGGGCTGTCCCGGCCCGCCCTCCAGCTGTCCCGGCCGCGCCTCGTGCGCCCTGCGGCTGTTCCCTGCCGTCTCCGGCCGCCGGCTCGTTTGCCGACTGCTGTCCGTCCCGGCTCCGGCCGGCCGCCGCGGCCGCCTCGTCCTTGCTCGTCCAGCAGGCCCGCGGGCCTGCTGTCAGCTGAACGCGCCGCCGACGTGCAGGTGGTGCGCGCCGCGGCCAATGGGATGCGGCGCGCACCAGCCGCCGATCCTTCCAGAACGGCCTTCGGAGCCGCCGCCCCGTTCCGGCTGCTGCCCGGCCCGCCCGTGCCGGCCGTCGTGCCTCGGCCGCCTGCGGTTGCGTCCTGCCGTCCTGCCGCGACATGTCGATGTGCCGGTTGTCCTCGGCAGTCAGGTCAAATCCACTGGGCGAGCGGTCCATGCCGTGAAACGATCCCGGTTCACGACCAGAGAGGCGGGGCGGCATGGGGCTGGACTACAGTTACGAGATCTTCATGCCCCCTCGGAACGTTGTGAGGGCACTGACGCGGCTGGCCGAACTCGCACCCCAAGGCCGCGATACGCCGCCGCTTCCGATCACCCTGCCAGATGGCGAGCAGTTGATCGTGCCGTTCACCTCGAGGTACAAGAGCGAACCGGTCGGCTGTTCAGCAGGCGGCACGCTCGAGCTGGACACCTCAATCATGATCGGCGTCGACGACGCGATGCGCGAGTTCCTCCTCCGCCATGTCGACAGGGTCGACGAGTTGGGAAGAGTGTCGGTCGGGTACATCTACCTGACTGTCAGGTTCTCGCGCGCATGGCACCCGAACTTCGCGTCGCTGCAGTTCACAGCGGCCACCTCGGGCATGAGCCGGATGTTCGAGCGGTCCGCGAGCGTCAGGAAGGTGTTCACCGACCTCACCGCTGCCACCGGTGGTGTGTGCTGCCTACTCGACACAGAGACCGACATCTTCGACATCTGCTGGCTCAACGGCGAGACGGTCAGTGGCGAGACTGTTCCGGGCGCCCGTTTCTCGCGCTTCCGCGATCTCGTCGCCGCCTGGCGCGAGCCGGCGGAGTAGAACGGGAACCACGCCCGCAGGGACGCAGCGCAGGTGTCGCTGGCGAGGGCACGCGCCGACTTCGACATCATCCTGCTGCACAACAATGCCGTGGACGGCAGCGCCTCACTCCTCAAGCACGGGCACACCGACACGCACCTCGTCATCGCCCGCGCACCGCACCTACCGATGGACGAACCCGTCGCCACTTCCTGGACGAGCGCTGAGCACCGCGTCCACCCCTGGATCGACCGGCACCACGCTGGCCAAGGTCACCTGGGGCATCCGACGACGCCCGAGGTGAGCGCCACCTTCAAAGACAGCGTCGCCGACGCCGGCCAGGCACTGTGGGACGAACTGTGGAACGCGGCCAACACCTGGCGGCCGATGGCCGGCTTCGATCCGCGCTGGCCAGAACCCCGGTTCCAGCCGCTCCCGCCCGCCACGGCAGCGGCGGCCCTGCGCGACCGCTACGTCCGCTCGGCCGACGGCCCGGCATCGCGGCGGGGTGCGCTCATGTCCCCGGTGGCGGGGGTGCCGTCGGCGAGGCCGTAGCGCAGGAAGACGGCGCCCCGTGGGCCGGCGACGGGGGGTGCGAGCAGTGTGACGTTGGTGGGGACCGCGCCGCCGTCGAACACCTTCTTCCCGGTGCCGAGGACGATCGGATGGACCCAGAGGTCCAGGCGGTCGAACAGCTTCTCGCGCAGGAGGGTCTGCACCAGGTCCAGGCTGCCGACGACCTTCACGTGCTCGTGCCGCTCGCGGATTCCGCGCACCGCACCGGGCAGGTCCGGCCCGAGCTGGGTGGACCCCGCCCACGGGAGGTCGGGCTTGCCGCGGGAGGCCACGTACTTCGGGATGCTGTTGAAGAGCGCGGCGAACGGGTTGTCCTCGGCCTGCGGCCAGTAGGCGGCGAAGATGTCGTACGTCCGCCGGCCGAGCAGGAGGGCATCCGCGCCCTCGTACGCGGCGTCGACCTGCGCCCCGGCGACGTCGTCCATCAGGGGGACCTGCCAGCCGCCGAATGGGAAGCCCACCGGGTCCTCGTCGGGACCGCCGGGCGCCTGCCCGACGAGGTCGAGGGTCGTGAACAGCTCGATGTGGATGAGGCCCATGGCGTGCTCCCAATGAGTCGGTTGTCCTGTCGGGAAGTAAGACGGGCCGGGACGGGCAAACTCATCGCTCCGCCGCCGCCCGGCTGCTCACCTTGATGGTCCCCCCGGAGGCGTGCCGATGCCTTGGCCGCGCCCCGGGCCGATACCTTGGCGGCCAGGTCACACCGAGACAGCGCACCAGGTCAAAGGTCAAAGCATTGGTGAGGGCGCGCCGGGCACCTTGATGCCCGCCCCCTGGAATACGCCGGTATTCGCCGTCCGGGACGGGCATCAAGGAGTGGGTGATGGTGCTGGTCGGAGCCTGGTGCCGGTCAGTTCCCACCGGGCGCCCGGTGCGGCTTCTAGCGCCGCTTCAAGCAACGTTTGCCCTGTGACGGGCTTGTGGCAGGGGTTTGGCCTTGCCGGTAGTACGGGCACGTTTCGCGTGCGGGCTCAGCCGAGTGAGCCGTCGCTCTTCAGGCTCTCGAATCCGCCGGCGGAGGTGAGGGCTTTGCCCTATTTTGTAGACTCGCTTGTTATGCGACCAAGTCCAGGTTAATGACGCTCGTGGCGTGTTGCCGTTCATAGTCGACCGGGCTGCGGTAGCCGAGGGCGGAGTGACGCCGCCTTCGGTTGTACCAGGCCATCCAGGCGAAGACCGCCATGCGGGCTTGCGGTCTGGTCAGCCAGCGTGAGCCGTAGAGCAGTTCGCGCTTCAACGTGGCGAAGAACGACTCCGCGAGGGCGTTGTCGTAGCTGGAGCCGACCCGGCCCATCGAACGCCGTATCCCGTGCGCCCGGCAGACCTCGGCGAACGCATCCGACGTATATTGCGCCCCGAGGTCGGAGTGAAATACCACGCCGCGCACGTCGCCGCCCCGGGCGTCGGCAGCGGCCCGGACCGCGTCGACGACCAGGCCGGCGCGCATGTGCTCGGCCAGTGACCAGCCCACGACCCGCCGCGAGTGCATGTCGATCACCGTCGCCGGGTACATCCACGTCCCGCCGACCGGCAGGTCCGTGATGTCTCCGCACCAGCGCACATCCGGTCCGGGCGCGGAGAAGTCCCGCCCGACCAGGTCCGGTGCGGGCGGCACGCTCCGGTCCGCGACCGTCGTGCGGACCGTGCGCCGCAGATGCCGGCCGGCGATCCCGCGCTCGCGCATGAGACGGGCGACGCGCTTGTGGTTCACCGCACCGTGCTGCTCTCGCAGCTCCCTGGTGATCCTCGGGACCCCGTAGGGCCGTTCGACTCGCCGTGGATCTCCTCGATCCGCGCGCCCAGGTCCTCGTCGGCCGCCTTTCGTGTCGCCCGGGTGGCCGCCGCGGCGATCCACCGGTAGAACCCGGAGGCCGAAACGTCCAGCACCCGACACAGCCGCTGTACTCCATACCGGTCACGGAACTCGGAGATGAACCGCCAGCGGCCGGTCATCGACCCATCTCCTTGGCAAAATACGCGGCCGCCTTCCGCAGGATCTCCTTCTCCAGCTCCAGCTCACGCACCTGCTTACGCAGCCGGCGCAGCTCCTCGCGCTCCGCCGCCGTCATCGGGCCCTCACCGCCCGTACCAGACGCGCCGGCAGCCGCCCGGGAGCGCTGGACCCACTGGCGCAGCGATTCGGGGTTGACGCCCAGCTCGCGCGCCACCGACGGGATCCGCCGCCCGCTGGACTCCACCAGCGCGACCGCGTCCCGCTTGAACTCCCCCGAGTACCTCACAGCACCCATGAGGACATCCTCTCCACGGACCCGAAGATCCGCTTCTCAGAAGTGTCGACAACTCGGGGTAAAGCCCATTCCAGCGATGCCCCCTCGAAGCGGGTCTCTGACGTTCACACAGGCCCTGACACCGGTACTGCTTGGTACTACGACGGACCCGGCTGGAACGTTCGCGTGTGCGTCGGTGACTTCCTGTACTCCAACTCGTACTCCTGCGAGGGCTACTGGTAGGCCGGTGGGCCCGTAAAACCCTCCACGGCACCCCCTCCTTGCGGAGGGGGTGCCTGACAGTGTCCAGACCGAGTGACGGCCCCCGGGATTGCGCACCCGAGAGCATGCTCGACGCGGGGCGCTTCGGACCGTCGGGCGGGCAGGGAGACGAGGGTGCTGGTGTATCAGTCGGCGGGGCGGGTGGTGTCGGCGGCGCTCCGTTCGGTCACGGGTGTCCTCCCGGGGGGCGGGTGAGCGTGAGGTTGCCGGCCCGCCCGCCGTCTCCCGAGGGGTTACAGGAGCCGGAGGTGGTCCAGGGCGAGGTAGGCCGCGGCGGTGTCGGTCATCTCGCCCGTGCGGAGCACGCGGGTGCGGAACTCGTCCAGGGCGAGGGTGGCGACGTGGATGAACTCGGTTCGCTCCGGCTGCGGTTCGGCGACCTTGGTGCAGCCAGTGGCGACGAAGGCGAAGCGGCGGGTGTCGCCGTAGGCGTCGTGCCAGTACGGCCCGACCACCTGGACTTCGCCCCGGTAGCCGGTCTCCTCCAGCAGTTCCCGGGCGACGGCATCGGCCGCTTGTTCCCCGGGTTCGATGAAGCCGCCGGGCAGTTCGAACAGCACGCGGCCTGGGCCGGGCCGGTACTGGCGGGCGAGGATGACGCGCTGGTCGGGGGTGAGGGCGAGCACCGCGCCGGCCGGGCGCTCGCTCTTCAGGTAGAACTCCTCCCTCCTGCCGTCGGGCAGTTCGAAGTCGACGCGGTCGACGGATCGGCCGAACCTGCTGAAGACGGTGGTGCGTTCGATCTCGCGCCACGACGTGGGGGTGGTGTCGGTCGTCATGGCCAGGACTGTACGGCTCTGGCCCGGTGCGGGTAGCCGGTGCGCTGCCGGTACCCGGCGGCGGGCTGGGCAGGTCCAGGAGACGACCGGAGCGGGTGATGGCGGCAGGGCAGATCGGTGGGCAGTCCGCGCCGTGGCCGATACGCCGAATCCTCTCCTTGAAGCGACAGACCGGACCGCCGGTGCGGCCGGGCGCTACGCGAGCTGCACGCCGCCATCGATCTCACCCAGGCGTCGACCACCCCCGCTGTACGCACCGCTCTGCTCGGTGTCATCGCCCGACTCGTCAACCTGACCGCCTGGTCGTCCTTCGACGCCGGCCTCTTCGACGAGGCCCGCCCCTGTTCGAACTCGGCCTGACCGTCGGACGCGAGCACGGCGACAACGGGCTGCTGTGCCACCTGGCCACGAACGCCGCCCGCCAGGAGATCCACCAGCGCCAGTCCGACCAGGCTCTGCTGCCGGCCGGGCAGGTGAACGGGCGCCTGCCCGTGGCGGCGCGCGATGCTCGCCGCCGTCCGCGCCCAGGCCCACGTCCTCAAGGGCGACGAGCCCAAGTGGCCCGGCACCTGATGGCCGCTGAGTACAGCTACGAACGCGCCGCCGACCCAACTGCCGGGCCGGCCTGGACGCGGACCATCACCGCGGCCAAGGTCGGCAGCGACACCGGCCTCGCCCTCTACCTTCTGTCCACCGCCACCGGCCGCCACGCTCCCCAGGTCGTCGCCGACCTCCGGCGGGCCGGCGAGGCCGCCACCACGCAAGACCGGGCACGGGCGATGGCCACCGCCCGCCTGGCCACCGTGCTCTACCGCCAGGGCGACCACGCCGAAGCCGACCACTACGCCGCGCAGGCCGGAGCGCCAGCGGCCACCGTCGCCTCCGCCCGCCTCGCCTGCGCCCTCACCGACATGCGCCACGCCGCTGTACGGTGGCCGCCCCAGGAGCCGGATCAACCGGCAGGCCCTCCTGCCGGCGGTTTTTCGGTGAGTGCCCGGCAGGGACCTGGGGCTGGGGATACTGCGGGCATGGTGTTCTATGTGCTCGCCGCCCTCTTGTTCGTTCTGTTCGGGGTGGACATGCTGATCGGCCTCGTCACCCGGGACAGGGGTGAGGGGTCGCGCTGGGAGAGGTGGCAGATCTTCGGCTACGGACCGCTGTTCGTGACCATCTGTGTGGCACTGGCTCTGGATGTCTTCCTCGAACCTGACTGGTCGTGGGCCGCCCGACGTCCTGTCCTCCTCGGGCTTCCCGTGGTGGCCGGCGTGTTCGGGGTCGGCTGGTTCGTCACCTTCCGGCGCCTCCTCCGCGCGAGGAGAGCCGTCCGCGAGTCCGCGGAGCTGCGGACCTGATGACCGCGGGTGGCGGGCGCGGGGGGGGGGGGGGGGGGGGGGGGGGGGGGTGGGGGGGGTGGGGGGGGGGGGTGGGGGGGGGACCAGTTCTTGTGGGGTTGGGTTGGTCGCTTATTGTGGCCTTTTTCGTNNNNACGTACCCCCCCCCCCCCCCCCCCCCCCCCCCCCCCCCCCCCCCCCCCTCCCCCCCCCCCCTCCCCCCCTCCCCCCCCCCCCCCCCCCCTGCGAGCGGCTGCGCGGATTTCCGGTGCGGACAAGCTACCTGCTGACGGAGGCTGGCCGGGCGCTGCGGCCGCTGTCGGTGGAGGTGTACCGGACGGGGGTCGCGATCGGAACGGTGCCGATCCGGTGTGCCTCGGTTCGGCATGTTCGGGCAGTTCCCTGTGCTGCCGCCGCGGCTCCCGCTCGCCGGGTCAGCGACCTCCCGCACGGCGAAACTGCTCGCCCGACGCCCGACATTGCGCAGCAGCCCTCATACGCGGCGTTGACCGGAACCGATCACGAGCGTGCCGGCTCGGTCAGAGGCCCGGTGCCCCTGCTCCCAGGTGTGAGGTGCGGTGCTTCCCGGTCCGCCCCGCCGCGCCTGGCCGCCGGGCCCCGGGACGGTGGCCGCCGGCTGGTCCCGGCTGGCAGGGAGCGGTCCGGTCGGGTGGCAGGCCGAGCGCCTCGTGCAGGGCCGGCAGGTGCTCGCGGGCGGCGCGGGTGTGCCGGGTGGCCTGGGTGAGCTGCCCGCCGTCGATCGCTCCCAGCCGCTCCGGTCGCTCCTTGTCGGCCGGCGGTGGGGGAGTGGCGGCCGCCGGGCTGGTGCTTGAGTCGTTCCGGCAGGTCAGTTGCCGGCCGCCGCCTCCAGGGTGGCGCGCCACAGGGGGCTGTCGACGTAGTGGTTGTCGTACTGCTCGGAGGAGTCCTTGATCTCCTGCGGGCTCGCCTCGCCGCGCATCACCCGGCCGAGCAGGCGCAGGTAGTCGAAGCGGGGCATACCGGGGGTGAAGGTGAACAGCACGTCGGCCTCGGAGCCGGGTGCGGCGGCGAAGGCGTGCGGGGTGTGCGGGGGGACGAGCAGGAAGTCGCCCTCGTGCAGGGTCTTCACCTCGTCGTCCACCAGCACCTGGAGGGCGCCGCCGATGACGAAGAACAGCTCCGAGGCGCGGGTGTGGAAGTGGGCGGGGGCGCCGACCGCGCCCTTGGCGAAGGTGGAGCGGTAGCTGGTGATGGGGCTGCCGTCGGTGCCGCAGTCGGCGAGCAGGGTCATGACGCTGCTCGGGTCGCTGGTGGTCTCGGCCTCGGCGGCGCGGGTCAGGACGGGCTTCAGCGGGCTGGCGGTCATGGTGGCAATCCCCCGTGTCGGGTGGTCCCGGCTGTCTGCCGCGACCTCGTGATGATCACTCTAGTTCGGCAGTCGACCACCAGAATGGTGCATTGTCAGGCCGAAATGGTGGGTCAATTGGCGTTCGGGGAGATCGCATTCTTCGCCCGCTCGACCGACTTTTCGGGCGCCGAACCTGGGTTCCCGGTGGCCGGCGCCTGGTTGAGGGCGACGAACGGGCGCATCCGACGTACGTGGCGGTCGCCAGCCCCTGGTGTGACCGGCGCTGCGTCGCTTTCGGTCATCGACTGGTCGGCCGACGGCGAGAGCGGCGGGGTAGACCGTGAGGTGGCCGTCGGTGGTGGGCTCGGTGATGGTCACGTTGAGGGTCGCGCCCATGTGGAATTCCTGTACCGCCGGCAGGGTGCGGGTTTCGCCCGGTTCGAAGGGTGTCGACTTCCACCGCGAGTCGTACTGCCGGGACGGGGTGGTGAGTGCGCTGAACCGTCCGGTGCCGGAGGGGCCGTAGTAGCCGACGAGGTCGACGACGACGTCCACCGAGCCGACGTGGTTGTAGATGTCGATCTTCCCGTCGGTGCCGACCGGGACGACGACCTGGTTCGGAACGGTCTGTCCCGAGGTGAAGTTGACGTTCGAACCGACCGGCCGCTGCGTGCCGGTCGGGTAGACCGTCAGGTAGCTGTCCCTGGTTCCTGCGGTGACGGTGACGTTGAGGATCACCGCGCGGGCGTCGGCCGTGCCGTTCGGGCCTGGCGACCTGGACCGAGCGGACGCCGTCCCCGCCGAGGTGGCCGCCGTCGTCACGGCTGTCGATGAACCGCCCCGGGTTCGATAGAGATCTCAGACCGCGTTTGAGATCTGCCCTGTTCCGTGACTGGAGTGCCACCAGAGCGGCCGCCGCGCCAGCCAAGGGGCCTGGCACGGGGATCAGTCATTCCAGAGTTCGCTAATGTCCGAGCATGGCCGACAACGACACGCTCCGGACAGCACCTACCGACCCTGTGGCAGCCCAGTGGCAGCTCGTGCGGGAGATGAAGGCGAACCGCATCGACAGAGCCCTTGTGGAGGCGGCGTATGCAAACCCTGTCCTCCGGGGCCTGTTTCCGCTCGTCAGTCATGGATCGCTTCAGTTCAGCCGCTGTACCGGCTTCCCTTGGTCGCGAGACGTGCCCTCGATCTTTCCCGACCACGGAGGGTTCCGCGTGATTCGGCTGTATGAGCCGGGAGGGCAGATCATTGGCTCTCTTACAGCCGATGAGGCCGTGGAGCTCGTGGTCTCGCACCTTCCTGCGGACTGCGGTACTGCCATTGACGGCACACCCGATGTCCTCGAACCGCTCAGCTGAGTCAGACAACTTATCGGGATGCGGGGCCTACGAGCGGGCGCGGGCCCGGGCGGGTGGCTGGCCGGCCTCGGGTGAGTCGGCGGACCATGATGCCGATCATCGCCCAGCGGATCATGGTCTCGGATCGGGCTGGGCTTCTCTCGTAGTCCCTGGCGAGGCGGCGGTGGGCGGTGAGCCAGGAGAAAGTGCGCTCGATCGCCCACCGCTTGGGCTGGACCTGAAATCCGCGCTGGCCGGGATCTTTTCGGACGATGTCCAGCTCACGGCCGAGGATCTGGGCGGTCCAGTCGACCAGGCGGCCGGCGAAGCCCTGGTCCGCCCAGAATTTCTGGATTCGCGGGTGGTCGAGCCGGGCCCACAGCAGCGGGTGACGACCGCCGTCTCGGTCCTGGACGCTCGCGGCAACCACGTGGACGGCCACCAGCAGGCCGAGGGTGTCGGTGACCAGGAACCGCTTGCGGCCTTTGACCTTCTTGCCAGCGTCGAATCCCCTGGTCGACGCGGGCACGGTGTCAGCGGTGCGGACCGACTGCGAGTCGATCAGTCCCGCGCTCGGCTCGGCATTGCGGCCATCGGCCTCGCGCACCTCGCCGCGCAGGGCGTCGTGGATACGCTCGACGGTGCCATCGTCGTGCCACCAGGTGAAGTACCAGTACACCGTCGGCCACGGAGCGAAGTCCTTCGGCAGCTGCCTCCAGGCACACCCGGTCCGCACCACATAGAAGATCGCTTCCACAATCCGCCGGCGCGGATGCTTCTCCCGCCGCCCACCCTTCGGGCCCACCCGCGCCGGGGGCAGCAACGGCTCCACCAACGCCCACTGCTCATCCGTCAGGTCCGACGGATACCCACCCCCAACACCACTCACGACGGGCTCAACGAACGCCTCGGGAACGGGACACGGCAGATCTCAAACTCGAGTCTCCACCGAACCCGGGGCGGTTCACCTTCGCCCCGGGACCGGCGCTCTGCCGGTGCCAGGCCGAGGCGGGCAGGCGGACAGCGGCCTCGTCCGCGCGGATCGCCGTGCGGCCCTTGTGGATCCGTACCCTGGTCGCGCAGGAGACCGCCAGCACGTAGCCCACCTCGCGGGCCTCCAACCCGGCCTGCAGACCGGGGTTCTGGCCGTAGGCCTCGTCGCCGGTCACCCACGACGTTCCAGCTCCGGCATCCAGAGCCGCCGTAATCATCTGCAAGGCGAGACGGGGCTCGGTCGCGAAGACGACATCCTCGGGCACTCCGGCCCTGCGGCGCCGTTCGGTGTCATTGCTCCATGTGTGTTCGGGAAGGTAGAGCCGGCGGTCGATCAACGCCCGTCCCCGGCTGGAGGCGTAGGCGAGGAAGGTGCCCACTTGGCTGTTCTCGATCCGTCCGGCGGTGCCGGTGTACTGCCGCTGGACGCCCGCCGAACCACGACCCTTCTTCAGGAAGCCCGTCTCATCCACGATCAGAACACCGTCGTGCCGAGATGGTCCACGACGTAGCGGCGGACCTCGTCGCGCACCACGGCCACATCCCGGCGGGCACTCCGCAGCAGCCGCTGCATCGGCCCGGGACGATGATGACCGGCGTGCTCGGCCAGCTGCCAGCAGTACTTGCGCTCGGTCCTGGACAGCAACCCGAGCAGATAGGCGCGGGCCGCGGCCCGAGGTTCCACTCGCCCGAACAGGCCCGCGATTCGAGCCGTGGCCTGGTCGAACAACGCCTGCCATCGAGCAGGGTCTACGCTACGGCCTGCGGCCACCGCACGATCTTCAAGAGTCCACACAGCCCTTGATCATCTCGCGGTGGCCGCACGCATCAGGCGTCGTAGTGCTCGTCGTCGTCACCCTGGACCTTCGCCTCCAGAACATCCGCCACTTCGCGCATCGTCGCAATCACCGCATCGCTCGGGTCTTTGGACACACGATCCGCCCGGAGCTCCACCACATCGGGGCCACCGCGAGGCCGGGATCGGCGGCGACCACCGCTTCCCAGCCCGCTGCGGTGATGTCCTGGCCTTCACCGCCAGTTGTATCCGCGTGGTTCGTTGCCTGCCGCCTTGACCTGCTTGCGGTAGGCCCCCGGCGGTGATCCGAAGTGTCGTTTGAAAGCTCTGGCGAAGGCGAACTCCGACGTGTACCCCATGTGCTGCGCGATTGTGCTCAGCGGGGCCGCCGAGTGGTGCAGCAACCGCGCCGCGGTGGCCATCCGCCAGTTGGCCAGGTAGGTCAACGGCGGCTCGCCGACCACCGAGGCGAAGCGGCGGGCGAACGCCGCACGGGACAGCCCGGCGCGGGTGCCCAGCGACTCCACGGTCCAGGGATGGCCGGGATCGTCGTGGATCGCTTTCAGGGCCGGGGCGACTGCCGGGTCGGTCAGCGCGGCCGTCCAACCCCGGGTCCGCTCCTTAGGCAGCTCGGCGTACCACGACCGGAGGATGTACAGCAGCAGCAGATCGATGAGCGCCGTGACGACCGCGTCCGAGCCCGGCTGCGGCGCGTGGAACTCCGCGCACAGCTGATCGACCGCCGAGCGCAGCACCGGGTGGCGGCCCGGAACCGCGGGGAGGTGGATGACCTCCGGTAGATCGCTGAACAGCGGATGCGGGCGATCAACGTCGATCGCGTACGCGCCGCACACCAGCACCGTGTGCGGCCCCGGTCCGTCCACGGTGACCTGGCCGATCGGCGAGGAACGGTCTACGCGCTCCGGTACGAAGTCCACCGGATCGCGGCCCGGCACATCGCACAGGGTGTGTCCGCTGCCGCGCTGCAGGAACACGATGTCGCCGGGGCCGAGCGCGAGCGGTTGGCCGTGCGGTGGCAGCAGGTGGCAGTGTCCTTCCACGACCACGTGGAATCCGGCTCCTGAGATGGGTTGGAACTTCAGGGCCCACGGGGCGTGCGCGTCGGTGCGGGTCACCATCGGGCGTCCCGTGCGCAGGACTTCGAGGGTGTCGCTCAGGATGTCCATAGCGCCACTCTAATGCCTGCATGGCGAGACGATATGACATGGAATCGAGATTTCAAGTCATTCACCGTCTCGATGTGGAGGCGTACGTTCTTGCCATGGCGGTGCCGAGCCCCGGCACTGGATCGACGAAGGAATGGATCCCATGTCTCTGGCTGGCAAGAAGATCGTGATCATCGGTGGAACCTCCGGCATCGGCTTCGCGGTAGCCCAACAGGCTGCTTCGGCCGGCGCGGGCGTCGTGGTCGCCTCCAGCAATCAGGACCGCGTGGACGCCGCGACGAAGCGGTTGGGCGAGCCGGCCGAAGGCCGCCGCCTGGACGTCGCCGACGGCAACGCCATCGCCGCGTTCTTCGAGCAGGTCGGGGAGTTCGACCACCTCGTCTACACCGCGGGCGAATCTCTGCTGATCAAGCCGCTGGTCGACACCACCCCGCAGGAGGCCAAGGCCGTCTTCGAGCGCCGGTTCTGGGGCGCGTTCCTCTCCGCCAAGTACGCTGCACCGCGACTGCGCGACGGCGGCTCGATCACTTTCAGCTCCGGCGTCCTCGCGATCCGCCCCCTGTCCGGAACCGCGCTCACGGCAGGTATCACCGGCGGCATCGAGGCCCTGTCCCGGGCACTCGCCGTCGAACTCGCCCCTCTGCGCGTCAACGTGATCCAGCCCGGTGTGATCCGCACCGAGCTGTGGGACGGCAGTGTCCCGGACCCGGAGGCTTTCCTCCAGGGCGCCGGGTCCGAGCTGCTCACGCGGCGTGTCGGCACTGCCGAGGAAGCCGCGGCGGCCTATCTCTTCGTCTTGTCCAACGCCTACGTCACCGGCACCACGCTCGCGATAGACGGCGGCGCGGCACTGGTGTGACATAGGTGCCACGCAAACCAGCCAACGGAGCAACGCCGCACCCACGCGACGCGTTCCTGGCCGCAGCAGTCGACGACGCGAGGCCGGCCAGACGTGCGGATCCGAACCGCCCGGCCCGAAGCGGAGAGCCGGTCGACCTGACCGTCCCGGAGATCCGCCGCCTGATCGGCGCACTGTTCAGCCCGCCGATCACAGCCCCGAACGCACTCCTGCACTGGTCGAACGGGCGCAGAAGTCACCAAGCTTCGGCACGTCGCAGCCACTACCGGCAGGGGCTCCCCGCTCCTCCAGCGCGTAGATCGCGAAGTCACACTGGAGTATTAGTGGTACAGATCGCAGGATAGGCCCATGGGAGCCTGACCCGGTTTCCCGGACACGGTTGGTGTGGTGATCATGACCGGGGACCTCCTGGGTGTTCGGTAGGGGCTGCCGGACCTGATCGGTCGGCTCGTCGTGGCGGGTGCCAGTGACGCGGGCGACGGCGTTGCCGCGCTTGAGGTCGGTGTCGACGATGCGGTGGGCCTGTGTGCGCATCCGATGACGTGACCTGCCGGTAGGGGCCTTGGAAGGCCCCTACCGGCGGGTGGCTCCGAACAGGACGGGGACTGTTGTTGGGCTCACGCTTGAGGCTGGGCGCGAACGGTTTCATGGTCCGGGCTGGTCGCTATGGTCGCCGACGGTGCGGTGCGGGGCCAGGTCCACGCGAACCGCACGATGAGGGCGAGAAGGATCAATTCCAGTACGACGCCAAGGCCGTAGAAATACAGCCAGGACGCGCCCACCACGTTGAATGCCGTGACGGGGACGTAGAGCGAAGCCACGATGAGGTTCGCGATGCGGTTTACCCTGGCGGGCAGCGTCATCGACAGCACCACCATGAGGATCGGGATGGCCACGAGTGTCAGCGCCGTGGTCGAAAAGGTCTGGGAGAGGTCGAACTTGAAGACCCTGCCGTCGAGGATGTCTTCGACGACGCCGGGCGTGAAGAAGTTGAGAATGTCCACGTAGGCGTATAGGAACAGGAAGCTTGTCCACGTTGCGGCGAGCTTGGCTCTCACCGGCATCCGCTGGTCTTCCAGTGTGGCGGTGGCGGGTCGACGTGTTCTCATCATTGACTCCGTTGTTGTGGTGAGGATCGGTAGGTCCACGATCGCTGAGCCCGGCGGCGGGCGCCTCGGCCCGGAGGCTGGGGTTCGCCTGGCCGATGGAATGGTCTGTCTCTCGTTCTTTCGGCGGGTACGCCGAGGCGCGCCGGATCCCTAGGCTGGAGCCGTGTTCACTTTCCGGCGCTCCATCTGGCATGAGCCGCGGCCTGCTGACGCCCCACCCATCGGTCGGCTCGACTGGCTGCTGGTGGGCGTGCTCGCGGCCGCCGCCTTGGTCGAGGGCATCGCTCGGCCGGGCTTGGCCTGGCGACCCCTTGTGACGGTGCTCGCCCTGGCGCTGATGCCTGCCCTGCTCTGGCGGCGGGGTCGCCCCCTGATGGCCGCCCTGGTCGGCTGGGGCGTCGCCGGGCTGCTCTCGGTCCTCCAGCTGACTGCGCACACCGGGGACCTCGACCTCTACTCCATGATGGCCGTCCTGATCCTGCTCTACTCCCTGGTGCGGTGGGGCTCGGGCCGGGAGATCGTCTTGGGGACGGCGTTCGTGACAGTCGTCGTCGCGCTGGGGATGTACGCCTCCTCCGCGGGCTGGGCCGACGTTTTCGGCGGGAGCGTCCTCTTGCTGTTGTTCGTCGCCCTCGCGGCGGTGTTCCGCTACCGCGCGGACCTCTGGCATCGCCAACAGCGCGAGATCCGCAATCAGGAGCGGGTGGCGCTGGCGAGAGAGCTGCACGACACCGTGGCCCACCACGTCTCGGCCATCGCGGTGCAGGCGCAGGCCGGTGGCGTGGTCGCAGGCATCCAGCCTGAGAAGGCTGCCGAGGTCCTGGCCGCAATCGAGTCTGAAGCGTCGCGAACCCTGGCGGAGATGAGATCCATGGTGCGGGTGCTGCGTGAGGAGGAAGCCGTCGCCTACTCACCGCAGCTGGGTGTCGCGGACCTGCCTGCTCTGGCGCGCGCCGACGCGACACCCACCATCGAGGTCTCGCTGGACGGTTCGTTAACCCGGCTGGCACGACCCGTGGACGCCGCGCTCTACCGGCTCGCGCAGGAGTCGCTGACCAACGCCGCACGGCACGCCCGGAGCGCGACCCGCGTCGCGATCGACGTACGCCGGGAGGGCGACGCCGTCAGGCTGCGTGTCAGCGACGATGGACAGACCGAGCCGGGGCCAGCCCCGGAGCCTGGGTTCGGCCTGCTGGGCATGGCCGAACGCGCCCAGCTCCTCGGCGGATCGCTCTCCGCGGGGCCGGGGCCCGAGGGTGGCTGGGTGGTCGAGGCCGTGCTGCCGGTGGAGGCGTTGGCATGAGCATCCGTGTTGTCGTAGCCGACGACCAGGACCTGGTCCGGACCGGGCTGGTGATGATCCTCGGCGCGCAACCCGACCTCGAGGTCGTGGGGGAGGCAGCAGACGGGCTCGCAGCGCTCGACCTGGCGACCCGGCTGCGTCCCGATGTCCTCCTCGTCGACATCCGGATGCCCGGGCTCGACGGCGTCGAGGTGACGCGGCGCCTGGCCGGGCCAGACGTGACGGACCCGATGGCGGTCGTCGTGATCACCACCTTCGACCTCGATGAGTACGTCCTCGGCGCCCTACGCGCCGGCGCCCGCGGCTTCCTGCTCAAAGACGCCGGGCCGGAGCTCCTCGTGCAGGCCATCCACGCGGCGGCCAACGGGGACGCGCTGATCGCCCCCAACGTCACCCGCCGGCTGCTGGCGACCTTCGCCGACCAGGCGCCGGTGGTACCGGTCCAGCCGAGCGACCCGCTCACCGAGCGCGAGGAGGAGGTGCTCGCGCTGGTGGCACGGGGCCGGACCAACGCCGAGATCGCCACCGAGCTCTTCGTCGGCCTGAGCACGGTCAAGACCCACGTCGCATCGTTGATGACCAAGCTCGGCGCACGCAACCGCGTCGAGATCGCGATGTGGGCACACGACACCAGACGCGTGAGAGCCAATTAGGGTCTGTTGCGAAAGTGGATCTTGAGTTTGCGATGATCATGGTGTGGCGCGAGGGGGATCTGACAGACCGCAATGGGCTCGGCTGGAGCCGTTGCTGCCGGCGGGGAAGAAGCCGGGGAGGCCGCGGACGTGGACGCGTCCGCAGCTGATCGACGGGATACGGTGGCGGACTCGGGCGGGCACACCGTGGCGGGACATCCCCGAGCGATACGGCCCGTGGGACCGGATCTACGACCTGTTCCGCCGGTGGCAGCGCGACGGCACGTGGAAGCGGATCCTGGAACAACTGCAGGTCCAGGCCGACGCACAGGGCCTGATCACCTGGGATGTGAGCGTGGACTCGACTGTCTGTCGCGCCCACCAGCACGCCGCCGGCGCGCGTAGAAAAGGGATCTTCAGCGCGAGCCGCCCGGCGGAATCGACACCGAGCCGGACGACCACGGGCTCGGACGGTCCCGGGGCGGCCTGACCACGAAGATCCACCTTGCGACCCAGCAGGGGCAGAAACCGCTCTCGCTGCTGATCACCGCCGGGCACTGGCACGACAGCCCACAGTTCCAGCCGGTCCTCGAACGCATCCGCGTCCCCCGCACCGGTCCAGGACGACCACGCACCACGCCCGACAAGGTCCGCGCCGACATAGCCTACGGATCCCGTGCGAACCGCTTCTACCTGCGCAGACGCAGGATCGGCTGCACCATCCCGGAGAAGGCCGACCAGGTCCGAAACCGCAAGAAGCTCGGTTCCCGGGGCGGTCGGCCGCCGGCCTTCGACAAGGAGGACTACAAGGAGCGCCACGCGGTGGAGTGCGGGATCAACCGGCTGAAGCGCCACCGCGCGGTGGCCACAAGATTCGACAAGTTGGCCGTGCGCTACGAGGCAACGGTGCTGGTCGCAGCCATCAACGAGTGGCTGTGACCAGCACTTTCGCAACAGACCCTAGTTCGGACAAGTAGCGCCACATGTGTTGCGCTCGATATGGTCAGCCAAACAGCGCCGAGCTGCATCAACTGTGGAAACGTCGCCGTTTCAACAGCTCCGCCCCCCAGAGAACCGCCGTCGGCGGAGTGGGCCTGGTGTAGCGGCACCGTGTGCCGCCCGGTCGCCGTATAGACGGTCACCGGGATCGACACCAGCGAGTCATCTCTTCAGTCAAGTGTCGCAGGCGCGGGAGTGTCGTAGGGCATCGCATCACCGCCCTGAGCGGGATAACGGGGCTGACGCTGGCCGTTGCAGTCTGCGAGCGGGCCGTCTTCAGTCACGGTCACCTCATCAACGCCGCCCGATCACCGGGGGTGGTTGGGGTGTGTTGTCCGGGTAGTTGGGAGGGCTGCTCGGCGGCACCGGGTGCGGCGGCGGGACCGGATGCGGGCCCGGGGCGGCGACGATGGTGTGGGTGGTGGCGGTGAGGCTGGTGGCTGCGGCTCCGAGGCCGAGTACGGCGACGACCACCACCGCTGCTGCGGCGGTGGTTCTGCGTTTCATGGTCAAGGTGACGGACATGCTTGTTCCTTTCGTGATGCGCGCGCCCGACGGACACAGATGCCCTGGGGCGGGGTGAACGATCACCGATCGTCTTGGCGGACGGATGGGAGATCTTGACGGGAGCTGTGAGTGCCGTTGCCTCGTACCGGGCTGGCCGCTACCCCTGGCCGTTGTGGCCCCTGTTGCTGGGACCGGTTGTCGGGCCTGGTTGGGGTGCGTTGTCCGGGCAGTGGGGAGGGGGACTTGGCGGCAGCGGGTGCGGGTTCGAGGAGGCCGCGACGGCTGGACCGGCGGCGTCCTGACACACCCCCAGCCCGCCACCCACGCCTTCGGCATGCGGGCGCTGCCGGGCAGGGGCGGGTCATGATCGAAGTAAGGTGGTCCATTGGGCGTGATCACTCAAGAGGGAAGACAGGCACGGAAGTTGAATCGTATACGAATGACGGTGGCGCTCGGACTGGTGCTGTCCGCGGGTCTCGTGACCGGGTGCTCCGGAGGGGCGGACGCCGGTGCCAAGGCCGGCGGCGGGGAGACGGGAAAGGCAGCGGACTCCGCGCCCGCGACGCCGAAGGGCCCGGTCTACCAGGGCAAGCCGGTGCCCGGGCTGGCAGCGCAGCCGGCCTGGAGCCTGACGGACGATGAGGCGGGGAACTGCGCGGGCAAGGCGTCCGAGAAGGACACGTCGCAGCGCGACGTCTGCACGGTCGGGGACGCCGTCATCGTCACCGGCTACCGCGACGGGCAGTCGGGCACGAGCACCTTCACCGCCCGGCTCCTCGACGCCAAGACAGGCACGCTGCGCAAGAAGTTCGACTTCGCCCTCCCCGAGAAGAGCGGCGGGTCCACCCCGACGGTGGCCCTCGCGCAGGTGGGCGAGTGGCGGGACGGTTCGCCGGCCCTGCTGATCCGCAACCGCGTCGATACCCCGGGGGACGCCCTGAAGAAGGCCTCGACCCAGACCGTGCTGACCATGTACGCGCCGTCCGGCGAGAAGCTGGGGAGCTCCTCCTTCGACGGCGACACCCACATGTCCACCCCGGTCAGGCACGGCTACCTCGTGGACACCAGCGGCTCCGGCGGCGCCAAGTTCATCCCGATCGGTGACGGGGAGACCCTCACCACCGAAGCCTCGTCCGTCGATCTCAAGGGGGCGGTCGGTTCCGGTCTCGGCTACTCCTCGCAGAAGGACGTCTCCTTCCAGCCGTACGCCGAGTGGCTGACCGCCACGGACATCCGCACGGGCAAGAAGGCGTGGAACACCAAGGACCTCGCGCCGCCGGCCGCCGTTGCCAAGCTGATCACCTCGGCCAAGGCGACCAGTGCGCGGCTGATGCCGTATCAGGGCGACAAGGCCCTACTCGAATGGTCCTCGTACGGCGATTCCGAAGCGGTCATGACGCTGATCGACGTCACGAGCGGCCGCCGCCTCGCCGAGGGGCCGGGCATCGACACCAACGGCACCATCGATGACGACGGCCTCGCCATCTCCCCGGACGGCAAGACCGCCGTGGTGCAGTACGGCAAGGGCGCGGTCGCCTGGAACACGGAGACCGGCAAGGAGCTGTGGCGCCAGGCCGCGGACGAGGTGAACATCACGCCGCGCGCCCTCCCGGGCAACGGCGTCCTCTACGCGTACCTGAACGGCACCGGAGCCGCGCTCGACGCCCGCGACAAGAAGCTGCTGACCTCCGGGATCCAGGAGATGCCGCAGTTCACGACGAACGGGTACGCCGCCGTCCGCAGCGCCGGGAGCCTCTTCGTCTTCGCCACCCAGCCCGTCTGACGGGCGCCCCGCCCCCCGGTTCATTGTGGCCGGGGGTGCGGCGGTCCCCGCCCACAGGCCCGAACAAGCGCCGAACTTCTCGGTCAGCCAGCCGACCAGCACCGCCCCGAAGGGCGTGGAGCCCTTGCAGGACCAGGGTTTACAGGGTCATGACCCGGCCCCCGGTACGGCAGGTCGCTGCCGAGCTGGACGCGGTGGTGCGCGGCCTGCGCGAAGAAGCTGGCCGCGAACCCGGTGCCAGCCAGCAGCAGGGTGGCTGAGACCGGCCCGGGGGACCAGCCGGCCGCGGCGGCGAGCGGCCCGGAGGGCAGAGCGCTGAGAATCACCATGAGGACGGAGGGCCGGCTGTGCCGGGCCGTGGTTGCCAGCGCGGCCAGCAGCGAGCCCGCCGCGAAGGCGACGGTCAGCAGCCCGAAGGTGGTGGCGCTGGTGTGGAAGGCGGTCTTGGCCATCATGGCCATGGTCAGGTGGAAGCTCAGGCCGAACAGGGAGATCACCGAGACCAGGCCGATGACCAACGACGGGTCTGGCCGGCGGGTGACGTAGCGGATGCCGTTGATCACCCGCCGCCGACCGGACCGGTGGGGCGCCAGGTGGAAGCGCTCGGTTGTCGTCCGAAGTTCTACTTTGCGGACTGCGCGAGCGGCCCGGGAACCTCGAAGACGCGGTGCCTGGGAGGACGACGGCCGACATCGGAAACGTCGACGCCGAGATCCAGGCGGGCAAGATTGAGTTCTACATGCGCTTCCTGGAACGCGGCGGAGTGAGGGCGATGGCCATCCGGCTCGCACGTTACCCAGAGGACGTTCGTCTCGTCATGGCGAACCTTCCAGGAGACCAACTCAGCGTTGTGTAGAACTGGCTGCGGACCACACCGGAAGAAGCCGGCGGCAGTCAAGAGCTGGAAGAGTTGGACGCACAGTGACAGCTAGCAGCAAAGGCGACCAGGGGGGCTTGAGCGCCAAGCTGTCTAGGGAGCGCTCCCGGTGCTGAGACGCCGCCAGCGAGGCGAGCGCGGCGACGCATCCCCCAGATGGGGTGCGTCAGATGATGAACGGCCTGCGGTCGGTGGTCGGGTTGTGGGGTTCGACCTGCCCGGGCTGGTCGTTCTGGGCGGGGCAGTTGCCCGGCACCCGGGCATCCGGCTTTCCCTCCACCTTCTTCTTGGCCTTGTCCTTCGGCTTCTTCTTGCTTTTGTCCTTGGACGTGTCCTTCGGCTTGTCCGCCTTGTCCTTGCCCTTGGGCTTGTGGGGTGTGTTCTTCGACTTCTTGTCCTTGGGGTTGTCCTTCTTCGGGGTGGCGTCCTTGTCGCCGGGTGCGGGTTTGTCGGTGGGTGTGTCCTGGGGGCAGGTGCAGCCGCCGCCGGGTGTGGGCTGGTCACCGGGGTTGGGCTCCTGGCCCTCGCTGTCCTGGCCGCCGCCCTCGGGATCCTGGTGATCGTCCTGGCTGTCCGGGGTGTTGTCGGTGGGCGGGTCCTGCGGGGTGTCGGTGCCGTCGGCGTGCGGTTGTTGGGGTGTCTGCGTGTCGGTCTGGTCGTCGTTGCTGTTGTCGGACGGGTCGTCTTCGCTCTGCTGGCCGTGGAAGGGCTGCTCGGTGGGCGGGGTGTTCGGCGTGGGGGTGGCGGGGGTGGGTTCCTGGGGGCTGTCGGGGTCGTCCGTGGTGTCGGGGTAGGTGCGGGCGGGGGGTGGCGTGGTGGCGCTGGGGCCGGGCCGGGAGGGTGTGGGGGGCTGGGGCGGGGTGGTGTGGAACAGGGCGGGGACGGCCCGGGGGGCGCCCTGGACCGGGGTGGCCTGGCTGCCGGTGGCGGCGAGGGTGGGGATGGCGAGGGCGGCGCCCAGGAGCAGGCCGGCGCCGAGCCACTGGCCGGGGCTGCGGCGCGTGTTGGTGGTCTTACGGTGCCGGCCGGCACCGGCGGTGAGCCATGTTCCCCGTCGCATGTCAGTTCCCCTTTTTTCTCGTCTGCGGTCATGGATCCCGGTGAGCTTGCCCAGCGGGTCGCGGGCGGGGCAATGAGGTGAGGCGTCCGGGACAGTCTGGGCCTGTCCGGCCACCTCACACGGGGTGCTCACGAGCTTCGGGACGCGCGGTGCGGCGTGTGGGCCGTCGGCCCTGCGCACCTCGCGCGCACCCCGTCTCACCTGCCCGGACAGGCCGAGACTGTCCCGGACGCCGAAAGGTCTGGCCGGACATGCTGGCCCTCGAAAAGGCTTCCTGACGGGCCGCCGCGGGTGTGGCCGGTGAGAGAGGTCGTGATGACACTGCAGACGCAGCGGCTGCCCCGGGTACGGGTGGTGGGTATGGCGGCGGGTCAGGTCCCGGTGCCCGAGCGGAGCGTGTGGCTGGGGCCGGTCGCGGCGGCCGGCCCGCGGGTGAGCGCGGCGGCACGTACGGCCGGTGTGGCCGCCCGGGCCGCGGCGGATGCGGTGCCCGTCGCCGCGGGGGTGACGGCCCCGGACGGCGGGGGCGAGGACGCGGACGGCGGGCCGGGGCGAGGCGGAGCGGCTGTGGCAACGCGGCCGGTGTGGCGGGGTGTGATGCCGCTCGTGCTCGTGGTGCTGTGCGCCGTGTTGGCGGGTGCGGGGGTGCACCGGATGGCCGGGGGCAGGACGGGTCCGGCCGCGGCGGTGTCGCCCGCCGTGCCCGGCGGGACGGGGCTCTCCTCGGACCCGGTGTCGCCGGGTGGCCCCGCCGCCGGCGAACCCGCGCCCGGTGCTGCCGTTGCTCCCGGGGAGCCCGACCCGACGTCCGGTCCTGCCGCTGGCGTTCCCGCTCCCGTGACGACGAGGGAGGTTGTGCTGCGGTGGGGTGACACGCTGTCCGAACTGGCGGAGCGTCACTACACGACGGTACGCGCGTTGCAGGAGCTGAACGGCCTGGGCGACTCGGCGCTGATCTACGCCGGAGCCACCCTGCGCGTCCCGGAGCGGGTGGCCGGGCCCGGCTCCTCGCCCGCTGGGGTGGCGCCGGCGGTACCGGCCGCGGACGGCGGCTCGGGTGCTCGTCTGCGGTTGGCCGCGGCCGGGGACCAGCCGGGCATCGATGTCGAGTCCGGGTTTTCCGGCTCTTCGGGTCTGCCCGGGTCCCTGGTGATGCCGGGCACGACGGAGCCGGGCGCCCTCGGTGTTCGGGAGCTGCCGCAGGAGGACAAGGCGCCCGTCGCCGAGCCGAGGACCGGCGCGAAGAAGGACGCGGCCCGCGGGAAGGACGCGGCGCGGGGTTCCGCGGCGGCGGTGGCCTACGCCCGCGCGCAGCTCGGCAAGCCATACGCGTGGGGCGCCGTGGGGCCGCGGTCCTTCGACTGCTCGGGGCTGGTCATGCGGGCCTGGCAGGCGGGTGGGGTGAGGCTTCCCCGCACCACGTGGGGCATGGCCACAGCGGGCAGGGCGACCACCCGCAAGGCTCTGGTACCCGGCGACCTGGTGATCACCAACGGCGGCGGCCACGTCCAGCTCTACATCGGGGGCGGCAAGGTCGTCCACGCCCCCGGCCGCGGCAAGTCCGTCACCGTCGCACCGCTCGCACCGGCGTCGAGCGTCGTCGCCTACCGCCATATCGGTCCGCGCTCCTGACGGGAGTCGGCGTGGCAAGCGTGGTGTCGATGCGGGGCGAGCCAGGCGTGGACGACGTGAGGTCCCAGAGCCGCGGCACCGTCCACCGGTCCTGCTCAGCGCGGTGCCGGGTCGCTCGGCACCTGGGACGGCGCCGCGCGATCGGGCCCCCGGGGCAGCGGTTCCGTTCGCCCGGCCGATCCCGGGAGCGGTCCCGTGGTCCGCCTGACGCCGGCGGCACGAGGGCCCGGCGGCGCGACCGGGCGGCACCACTGGCCCGGCGGCGCGACCGGGCGGCCCGGGAACGGGCGGGCCTTCAACGACCGAATTACCAGTCCATCACCCTACGGCGGCCCGATGGGCCGTCAGATCCAAGGAGAGTGCTTCATGCGTATTCCCTTCACCCCGCGGCGCGCGGGCGCGCTGCTGGCGGCCGCGGCGGTCCTGGCCGCATCGGCCGTGGCCGCCGGCTCGCACGCCGGCCCCTCGGCGGGCTCGCGCCTGCCGGTGGCGGAGGCCGGGCCGGAAGCCGTGCAGCCCGCGGGCGCGGACCTGTCGCTCACGCCCGTGGGGGCCAGGAGCGCGGCCGCGAAGCTGCCGGGCAAGGTCAACGCGCTGACGTGGAACGTCTGCGGGGCGTCCTCCTCCGCGTGCGGGAAGGAGAACCAGGCCTCCCGGGAACTCGACGTCGTCGTGAACCGCGCCAATGCCGACCCGTCCCTGATGGTGATCATGCTGCAGGAGGTGTGCAAGGGCGCGCACGCCGACGCTTTGCAAACCCGGCTCGGCAGTGGCTGGGCCGTCAATTTCCGCCCCGCCCCCGTGATGGGCGGCGCGGCGGGGGAGATCCACCAGTGCACCGTGCCGGGCGCGGGGAAGCAGGAAGCCGGCGTGCTGGTGGCGCTCAAGCGGCTGCCGGGTTCCCGGATCACGGACGCGGACGAGACGTTCACGGGCGTACCGGGGGGCGCTGACCGCAGCGGCCGGCCCACCCAGGGCGCCGCGTGCCTGCGCGATGCCACGTACAAGCTCATGGCCTGCTCCTCGCACTTCCCCAACAAGGACGACGACAAGAAGACCGGCGGGGAGTACGACTCCCGTCAGGCCTGCGCGGAGCGCTACGGCGCGTTGGGGCGGACCTGGCAGGCCAAGGGCTGGCGCACGATCCTGGGCGGCGATCTGAACCTGGCCGAGGACAGCGACCGCACCTACCTCAAGGCCCTGTACGACGGGGGGAACTTCGAGGGGGACCAGCGCAACCGGGACACCCACGACGGCTTCGCGTGGGGGAACCACAAGCTGGACTACCTGTTCTTCTCCGACCGCGGCTGGAAGCTCGAGGGCGCGACCGTCGACTCCTCGAGCGCCATCACCCAGCTCAGCGACCACCAGCTGCTGAAGGCCACCGTCCGCACCAGCTGACCGTCCCCGCGCCCCCTGCCGCCGCCCGTCCGCCCGGCGGTTCGGCACCAGGCAGAACACACCGCCGTCGCACGACCGGACGCTGCCGGACACCCCGCTGACCTGCCCGGACAGTTCCCGCTCGGGCGACCCCTCTTTCACCTGCGGTGCGGGTCCGTCCGTCCCGGACCCGCACCCCCGTCCCGCATCTCCATCCGATGACATTCCAGGAAGGCACCACGTCCATGAATGCGAAACGCACCACCGTCAGGGCCCTGATCGCCACGGCCACCGCGCTCGCCATCGGCGGCACGGCGCTCGCCGGTGCCTCGGCGCTGTCCGGCGATCCCCACCGCCCGCCGACGTCGGCCACGGCCACGCCCCAGGCCGCGACCACCGCGCCCGTCACCGGGCCGGGTGCGGCCGAACACGCCGGGCCGCCGGCCGATGCGGCGGTGCAGCCCGCGGCCGCCAAGAGCAGGGAGGGCGAGCCCTGCTCCGTGGGCAGGGAGGTCAGGAACGTGAAGTTCGTCAGGACCGTCAAGAGCTGGCCCAACAAAGCCGGCTACCTGGACTCGGCGTGGGGCCCGGGCGAGCTGAAGGTCGAGGACAAGGCAGAGATCTCCCACAAGGTCAGCAGCACCTTCGGCCTGTCCGACGGAGTGATCAGCGCCGCGGTCGGCTTCGACGTCACCGAGAGCCGCAGTCGCAGCTTCTCCTTCACGGCGCCTCTGCCGAAGAAGGCGCACTACACACTGCGCGTCGGGGAGGTGTACAAGGAATACCGCTTCGACGTCTACGAGAAGCGCGGCACGGTGTTCTGGGCAGGGAAGCTGCCCGGCCCTCGCTGCGTTCCGGGCAGCAAGCCCACGTGGGTGAAGGTCGGTACCGGCACCGCCACCATGTTCTGGCAGTTCGACCACAAGCTGACCCAGGGGCGCGACGCAAGCTGAACAGGCCAGCTGACATCGCATCGCCCAGCAGGACACCTGCTCCGCCGGCGATCTGACCTCAGGGGTGGTGCGTCGTGGGTACCGACGACGCACCACCCCTGAGACCGACCGGCCGGCGGGGGCGGGTGACGGTGTCGGGGCGGGATTCGGCCACGCAACGGCGCGGTGCAGAGTTGTGGCTGCCGGAGACCGGCGCCGTCAGCGCGGTGGAGCAGGGGCCGGGCGGTCGGTCTGCCCGAGAATGGGCGGCCTGGGCAACCGGGTAGCGGGTCGGGGCGGCGGCTGCTGTTGGCGTTCGCGTGAAAGTACCAGGCTCGGTACACGGCTACGGGCCCAGCGAACTGTACGTTGCAGGGCGCCATTGCCGTTGGACCTCGGAGTTCGAAACTCCGTTGCCACTGACGGCGATCGGGGACGATCCTCCGTGTATGGACTCTCCACAGCAAGTGATGGAACTGGGTGATGTGACACTTCGCCGCTTCGACCGCGAGGCGGACCTTCCGGAGTTGTTCGAGGTCATCGAGGAGTCGCTGGAGCACCTGCGCCCGTGGATGCCGTGGGTTGCCGAGCACAGCCTGGCCAAGACCGCAGAGTTCCTGGCCCGCCGCCAGGAGGCTTGGGAGAGCGGCCGGGAATTCAGCTACGCGATCGTGCTGAGCAGGGCCATCGTCGGTGCCTGCCAGCTGTTCCAACGTGACGACTGCCCCGGCAACGGCCGCGAGATCGGCTACTGGCTGCACCCGGCAGCCACCGGCCGCGGCGTGGCCACCCGGGCCGCGCGCCCTGGTCGACCAGGCCTTCCGCCTCCCCGGCGTCGACTACGTCGAGGTCGTCCACGATCAAGCCAACCGCGCCAGCGGTGCTGTCCCGGCCCGACTCGGCTTCACCGAACGCCTTCGTCGCCCCGCCGAGCGCCTCGCCCCGGCCGAGACCGGCGAGGATCAGGTCTGGCGACTGACCCGCCAACAGGCGGACAAGCTGGCCGCAGATGCCTGTTAACGGACACAGGTGGGAGCTCCAGAGCCGAGGCGGCTGACGGTGGCGGATCTTCCACGAGCCCGACCCTCATGAGCGGGCAAAGAACGGGTAACCCAGGGCTATGCCGAGCTCGTCACCCGTTTCGACGACCATCTCGCGGTCCGACCCGAGATCATCGAGGACTACGCCCAACTGCGCCGGGTCATGGTGGAGCTGAGGGCCAAGGGCGGACAGCCGCCCCTGCACTGGCTCTAGCACAAGGCCGGCCTCTCGGAGCAGGGAACCACGCTGCTACCGAAGAGCAGCCTGAGCCTGATACTCCAGGGTTAGGCGTTGCCCACGAAGGTGCATGTCCGGGCCTTCGTCAGAGCGATGGGAGTGTCCGCCTCCCGGGTGGCCAGGTGGGAGAAGGCTCTGTCGAGAAGGTCGAGCACGGCGCCGCCTGAAGGCGCGGCTCAGCGATCACCCGTCCGCATCAGAGCCGGCCTGGCTGGGCTGCAGTGACGGCGGTTGCGTCATCGGCCGGCCCGAGGCGTACGGCGTCCAGCAGTGCGACCCAGGAGGTGCGGCCGGTTTCCAGGGCGGCGACGAAGGAGTACGGCCAGCCGGGAACGAGCTGGTCCGTTTTGCGGTCGCCGCGTCCGTAGACGTGGCAGAAGAGCCGGTCGTCGCTGGTGGGGGCGTCGGGGCGGAGCTAGTTGCTCACGTCGACGGCCAGCACGATAGGGCCGTCGGCAGCCTTCGGCAGCGGCAGGCCGGCCAGCATACGACGCAGCCGGGCCGGCTCCAGCCAGCCCCGGTCCAGCGCGCGCTCGGCGCCGCCTGCTACGTGGACGACCGCGCCATCCACCACGCCGGCGACTGGACCGACACCCTCACCAACGTCAGCCGCGCGATCGGCCTCGACTACGCGGGCGTTCCCGTTCCCGCCTGATCCACACCACGTGAAGGGCCCGTCTCCCCCGGACTTCGTGTCAGGGGAAGCGGGCCCTTCTGCATTTCCGGATCTTTACGCCGTAAAGGTCTCTTTGGTCAGGCCCATGCGCGCAGCGATCCCCCGGTACTCGATCGCGGGTGCGCTGGCCGGTGCGTAGATGGGGTGGGCCGTCTGCGCGGAGTAGGCCTCCGCGACCTTCGTGCTGCGGCGTACGGAGGGGCTCAGGACGAGCTGGCCGTAGGCCTCGCGGAGCTCTGGGCCTCCGAGTCGCTGTAGACCTTGCCCTGGCTGTCATGGGAGACCGACTCTCCTATCACGATCCGGTCGATGCCCAGGGAGATGCCGAGCGGGCCCAAGGCCTTGTTCATCTCGGCGAGCGTGGCTTCGAGCTCGGTTAAGGTGACTGCCGTCGTCGAGACCCCGCGACGGCCCCCGGCTGCCAGCTCCGTGAAGGTGTCGCTGCCCTACGCGCTGCAGTCCGCCGGCAAGGCCCGCCGCCTGGTACGTACCGCCCTGCTCGGGTGGGCGCTGGAGGTCCTGGTCGAGGCCGCCGAGATCTCGCGAGCGAGTTGGTCGGCAACGCCGCGAAGACCGGCTGCCGCCGGAGATGACGGTCACGGTCGAGCGCATCACCGACCGGTGCGTGCGGATCAGCGTCCGCAACGGCTCCCGCGTCCTGCCCTGCCTGATCGCCGCCGAGTCCGGCCGCGGCATGGCCCTGGTCCACCACCTCGCTGGCGGCCACTGGGGCGTGCCCCCGAGCCCTACGGCAAGACCGTCCACGCCGACCTGCGCACCCGCTCCTCCTCGGCATAGCAGCCAGACGCCGTCACCCAGGGACGGCCACTGGGCAAGCCTCAGCCTGGCACGGCGGGTCGGTGCCGACCACGGCACCGCCGCGTGTCCCCGGGCTACTGGCCGGGGCGCTCGAGCGGGGCGCGTTGCGCTGTGTCGCGGCATCGGCCTTGCAGCGCGGTTGATGAGCGGTCGTGGTGTCCGGCCTCTCCCGTACCCTGCTGCTCTGCCGCGGTGGCACACGGCCGTACGGCCGTCTCCCTCGGCGGAAGTCCCGGCAGAGGACCGTCAGGGCGGGCTGGACCCGGCTGTCTGCCGACCGGACCCGGAAGACACAGACTGCGACGGTGCAGGTGATGCGCCGGTGAGGTCGGCGCCGGTGAGGTTAGCGCCGGTGAGGTCGGCGCCGGTGAGGTTCGCGTTGGTGAGGTTGGCACCATCGAGCTCGGCGCCGGTGAGGTGAGCGTGGGTAAGGTTCGCCAGGATGAGGCGGGCGTAAGAAAGCTTCGCCTTGTCGAGGTTGGCGTTGGTGAGGTTGGCACCCATGAGGTCGGTGAAACCGAAGTAGGATCCCGTCAGATCTGCCTCGGAGAGATTCGCGTTGACAAGATTCCAACCGGCGATGCCCGCGCGCGGCAGGTAGGAGCCGTGCAGGTCGATATGTGCGGAGCCGTCTTTTTTGGATCCCGACCGCCGAGAACCTCCAGGGCGGCGGAAATGTCGACCGGCACATCGGTCGGCGTGCCCGGAGTTGACACGGGCGGTGAGGCCGGCTTCGGTGCGCGGACGCGGACGTACGCACTCAGGATGTTGATGATGGTGGGCTGGTCCCTGCCCGAGTCGGTCATAGTCCGCTGCAGTGCGTAGATTCCCCCGAGGCGTATGTCCACCGAATCCGACCCAAGATTGGTGACCGCCGCGTTGTACCGATCAGTGATCTGCCCCTGCTCAGCCACCGCCATCGTCTGCTGCCCCTGCTGAAGCGTCTGCTTTCCCTGCTGCAGCGCAGCAAAAGTGAGGATCAGCGCAACGATCGCGGCAACACCGGGAAGCCCCGTCCCCACCGCCATCGCCCACTGCGCCCGCAGCATCCGACGCTCCCGCTGCTCCGCCGCCACGACAGCGGGAGCCGGAACAGTGGGTGGCTGCACCGTCGCGATCGCGGGGGCCGGCGCCGGAGAGGGCTCCGTCGCCGTGGCACCGGCTGGTGCGGTGGGCGGCTCCGTTGTGGCGGTGACGGTATTCGGATCGGAAGGTGGCCCAGCCTCCGTGGTAGTGGACAACGTGGCGTTGTCCGGTCTTTCGGCAGGATCAGCAGGAACGGGTGGGTGCTGGTCCATAAACCCCCCTGACACAAGAGCTGGCAGCACGGTCGGGACGGTACCGGCGCGCTGTCGGATGACTCCTTCAGTCTGTCGCGGCCTCCCCGTACCGCGGGGGCGATGCTCTGACGCTGTGACACATCTGTTCCGGCCTGGGGCGGCCGCGCCCCTGTACCCCACCACCGGCGGCCCCCAGGACACCAGGAACTGGCGTGCCGCAGGCAATGGGGTGCGGCACGCGCCGCACCCCCGTTCCCCCCGAACAACTGCTCCGCCGGAGACCGGCCGACCGGGAGTCGGAGGGGCGGGCATCCGGGACACCCGATCTCCCGGGCCTTGGAACAGCTCGGCTCGTCAGCCGTGTTGAACCGGTTCGAGGTCCCCGTACCGGGCAGGCAGCACCGCGCGAATGCCCGGTGGAGTGTCGGTGCCGACGGGGATGAGCTCGGGACGCGGGTCGCCGGCGATGAGACCGAGCCGGGGCCGTCCCACGCGTGGGACAGCCCCGGGCGCTGCTGGTGCGGGCGGTGGTCGAGATCCGCGGGCGCCTGACGGATCTCACGGACGGACCTGCTCGCCGCGACCGCACGATCGCCGCGCTGCGCAAGCGACAAGACGTCAGCCGCAGAGCTGATGCCCGATCACGTGATACACCGTTGCGTTGCTAGCAGGTGATCCAGGCCCTGTTGGACACTTCGACCCCGTTGCCGTTGTTCCGCAGTGTCACCTCGTACAGATGGCGGCCCGAGGTACAGCCGGTCGAGAGTGTGATGGTGTTGGCCCCAGACCATGAGTACGACGAGACCTGTGAGCCGTCCCGGTAGAGACGCATCGTCAATGACGGTGAGCCTTCACAGCCGGAGGCCTGCGTGCGACCACTCACTGTCGTGAACGACTTGGTCGGCGCGTAGGCGTACATGCCACCGCAGTAGGGTGCGGCGGCCGAGGTGCTCGTCGTGGCCACGGGCGATTCCTGCGCGGCGGCGGTGCCGCCCGTCAGGAGCGCCACTCCCAGGACGATGGCGCCGAGGGCAAAGGGTGCACGCATGGGTCCTCCTAGTGGACGAGTGCTTGGCCGGTGCTTGGGCTCGAACCGGCCTGGAAAAAGCTTCTTTGACGGGAGCGAGATCGACCACGCCCCTCGGGTACCGCTGAAGGTCCCTGGCGGCGATGACGCAACTGTCCGCAGCCGGACAATTGGGGGCTTTGTGCTGAGGACTCACTTCACCGCCGAGGATCTGGCGCGGACCGTGCTCGCTGGCAGCCGCGCACTGCCGGTTGCCGATGCGGTGAGGAGTCTTCAGGCGATCCGCCTCGGCTCCATCCCGGCGCCCCACTCCGTGGCGGAGCCCCGTCATTGAGCGGTTGCCCGAAGGAGCGGCGTTGCTCGTCGGCCTGGCCCCAGTCTCTGGCTGGATACCGGACTTCCTTACCCCCGGCGAGTCCGACCACTCCGGGCCTGCGGCGGTCGAAGCTACCCTGGAGACCTATCACAACGTCGCCATCGCTCCTCCCGCCCATCAGATACGGAAGGAGCTAGGAGGCAGACCGCGCATGAGGCCTTCGCGGTAGGTCCGACCGCCACCGGGCGCGTCCTGCGTTCGATCAACTGGCGTAGACCTGACCGGCCCAGAGGCCGCCCTCGCTGACACACCGGTAGTACTTCACGTTGGACGCCGCCAGGAAGTACGAGGCGCGGGCATCGCAGGCCGACTTGGCTTTGAAGTACTCGCCGGTGTACTGCCAGGTGTACCCGGCCTGGACGGTGGGCCCCGACGAGGAGGGGACGGGCGTGGCCGCCACGGCCGGTGCCGCTGCGGCACCCAGAGCGAGCGCGGCACCGACAGCAATGGCCGCGAGAGCACGACGAATACGCATGAACGCCTCCATGGGTGGTTTCTCGATTCGGGCGACCTTCCGGCCCTGGGGAGCCCCGGTATCTCGCGGTTCCAGGCCCGTCGCCCTCGGGACCCATCTTGACGGTGCCGGCGGGCACGGTCCCAGCCCTTTCGGCCGTCGCCGAAACACCTGTGCTGAGGCCCACTTGAAGCAACTGCGCACAGCCGGAGACGATGGGCACCGGGAAGGTGGGTATTCGAACAGAACTCGGGAGAAGCCTCACGTGTTACGCATCACGTTCACCCCGCAGGACCTCGCCAGGACCCGGATAGCGGCGACATGGGGCCCGCTCGGCGAGACGCTGCACGCGCTGACAACCCTGCAACAACCGCATAGCAGGGCAATGTTCGGCGCATGGCGACACAAGGTCCACGCCCTTGTCCACCCGGCCTTGTCCCTCTTCCAGGAGACCGTCCTGGACCTGTTCACCGTCACCGGCGCCGCATCATCCGTCGAGGAGGGGATCGAGGCACTGCGCGCCTCGCCGACAGAGCGTCTGCGGGCCGAACTCGAGGGGGCCGTCGAAGGCCGGGCCCACTACTCACGCTCCACGGGCCCCTGGGCGGGTTTGGCGTGGGGCGACATCGCGCACGACCGAACGGACCGCGAGGAACTGCTGACGTTCCTCCGCGAGGTCCACCGCGTCGCCGTGGCCCCCCACTGGCAGCGCATCCTGCCCCGCCTGCGGGCCGAACAGACCACGCACGCCCTCAGACTCGCCCAGGACGGACCCGAGGCGATGCTCGCCGGACTACCGCCCGAGTTCCGCTGGAAGCCACCTACGCTGGAGATCGGCAGGGGCGCCCTCACCGGCACCGTCGACCTGGAGGGCCGAGGCCTGTTACTGGTCCCGTCCGCCTTCTGCCAGACCAGGCCGATCACCTACACCGACCCGATGGACGACCAGGCACCCGTCCTGCTCTTCCTCCCCGTTATACGCGGAGTTGCCGATGTCACCGCACTGCTGACGACGACCCGCCACGGGACCGATGGTGCTTTGTCCGCGCTCCTGGGACGCACACGAGCCCGCACCCTCCATGCCATCAGCGACGGCCCGTGCACCACCGGGCAGCTCGCCGAGCGCCTCTGCGCGTCACTGCCCACCGCGAGCGAGCAGGCCTCTGTCCTCCGCAAAGCCGGCCTCATCACCACCGCCAGACGCGGCAGTGCTGTCCTGCACACGCTCACCCCCCTCGGCAGTGCCCTGCTCAACGGCCAACACTTCTCTCAGTGACGGGTGAAAACTGGTTCTGGATCAACTTCCGTGCTCTGTGTACGGTGAGTGACGATGCGGGGGTGCGGTCGGCGTCGGGAAGTTGCCCGGAATTCGCCAGCGGCCTGGCCGCGGTGGCCGACAGTGCGGGACCGTGGACGATCTGGGACCCCGCCTGGAGGGGCTGCTGTTTCCGTCGGTCGCGGGCGTCGCGGTGCTGTCGGTCGATGTGGACGTCGAGTCGGTGAACGTGAGGGCCCAAGCTTCGGCGGCGGGGCACAGTTGCCCGGGGTGCGGGGGCTGGTCGACCCGGGTGAACAGCTCTTACCTGCGGTTTCCCGTCGACGGGCCGGTCGGGGGCAGACGGGTCCGGTTGAGCCTGCGGGTGCGGCGCTTCTTGTGCGGCAACTCGTCGTGCGGACGGCTGACGTTCGTCGAGCAGATCGAAGGGCTGACCCGGCGCCACGGCCGCTGGACCGAGCGGCTGCGGTCGACGCTCGCCGCAGTCGGCCTGGCGATGGCCGGGCGAGCCGGGGCCCGGCTGGCTGAGGTGTTCGGGGTGTCGGTGAGCCGGAGTACGGTGCTGCGGCTGGTCGAGGAGCTTCCTGATCCGGAGCCGCCGCGCCCGCGGGTGGTGGGCGTCGACGAGTACGCGACGCGCAAGGGCCGCGCCTATGGGACGGTGCTGGTCGACGCCGAGATCCGCCGGCCGGTGGACCTGCTGCCCGACCGGGAGGCGTCGAGCCTGGCGGCCTGGTTGGCCAAGCGGCCGGGCGTCGAGGTCGTCTGCCGGGACCGCGCGCCGTTCTTCGCTGAGGGCGCCGCTGCCGGAGCGCCCCAGGCCGTCCAGGTCGCGGACCGCTGGCATCTGTGGCACAACCTCAGCGAAGCGGCCGAGCGGACCGTCGCCCGTCACCGGGAGTGTTGCGTGCGGCAGCTCCACACCGAGTCCTGCTGCTACTGCCGAACCGGGTCTTCAAGAGGAGCGCACGGATCAGCCCTGGCCGACGGGATTCCGCTTCGCCGACCGCACCCGGGCCCGGCATGCCGCGGTGCACGCCCTGCTGGCCGCGGGCCACAGCCAGCGTGCCGTCCAGCGGCAGCTCGGGATGACCTGGCGAACGGTCAAGCTCCTGGCCGAAACAGCAAACTCGGAGGATCTCTTTCGTGGCCAGTGGCAGGGCCGGCCGTCCGTCCTCGACGAGTACAAACCCTATCTCGACGACCGCTGGAACGAGGGCTGCACCAACGCCTGGAAACTCTGGGAGGAGATCGTCCCCCTCGGCTACAAGGGCAGCTACCAGCGCGTCAGCGCCTACTTGCGGCGGAAGCGGACCTCCCCGCGGCCCGTGACCGCGCAACCGCCCTCGCCCCGCACGGTCGCCGGCTGGATTCTCCGACGACCCACCTCGCTGTCCGAGTCCGAACAGTTCCAGCTCAAGACCGTCCTGGTCCACTGCCCCGAGCTCGACGTCCTGACCCGGCACGTCCGCTCCTTCGCCGTCATGCTCACCGAGCGCCAGGGCGACGTCTCCCCGACTGGCTCGACGCGGTTCGCCTGGGAAAAGCGACCGCCTTCTTCGCCAATCGCAGGACGCGGTAGCCGCGCGCTACGCTTTCATCGACGTGGAAAAGGCCGGCGAGACGACCCCGGGCGGGTACAGCGTGGCCTTCCTCTGCCGCACGCTGGGCATCTCCCGGTCCGCCTATTACGCTCACGTGGCCGCACGGCCCGCCCGCCGACGGCGCGACCGGGCCGAGGAGGCGCCGGTGTGGGAGATCCGGGTGCTGTACGCGGGGTCGCGCGGCGACTACGGCGCTCCCCGGATCCATGCGGCCCTCGTCCGGGCCGGGCGCGTGGTCAATCGCAAGCGGGTTGAGCGGCTGATGCGCGTGAACGGCGTCGTCGGGATCACCCGGCGCCGACGGCGTGGGCTGACCCGCCAGGCGACGCGGGCGGTGTTCGCCGCGGATCTCATCGGCCGGGACTTCACCGCGCCGAGGCCCGGGATGCGCCTGGTCGGCGACATGACCGAACTCGTCACCCTGGAAGGGAAGATGTATCTGGCGACCTGCATTGACCTGGCCACACGCGAGGTGATCGGCTGGGCCATGGCGGACCACCACCGCGCCGAGCTTCCGGTGGCGGCGTTGCGGATGGCGGCCGGGCGCGGGCAACTGGAGGCCGACTGCGTTTCTGCTTGCGTACGGGGTTCGGTACGGTTCCCGGAGCCTGCGTTCTGCCGCACCCTGCGGCTGCTGCTGGCGCGAAGGCGGTCCTGCGGCCTGGTGGTTCGGGTCCCGCAGGACCCGAGGTCCCGTCTGCTTGCGCTGCGGCTGTGGGCTACCGGCCGTTCGGCTCGGTGTGGTACCTGGCGGAGATGGTCCAGGCGATGAGGGGGCCGTGGGTCTCCCGTGCCTGTTCCAGGGTCATGCCGGCCGGATCGGTCCAGACTTGTTGGCGCAGCGTGTGCCGGTCTTTCCCGGCCGGCCGCTTGTCGGTCATCAAGCGGCTGCCCGGCATGTCCCAGTCGATGTGGGCGTGGCCCTGTCCGTCGAGGATGTAGTGCGGGCCAGGGCTGTCGGGCTCCGGTTTGGGAGCGACGTGGTCCCGGTACAGCAGCTGGGGCGGCAGGCGCTCGATCAGCTCGGGAACCGCGTGCTCCAGGGGCGTTGACGGCGCGAAGTACGCAACGATCTCCACCTGCCCCGTGAGGGCGGGGCCCCGGCCCGCGTCAGGGATGACGACGATCCGTGAGGCCCGCCGGCAGGTGTCGATCGTCATGCTGAAGACGGGCCGCAGCTCATACGTCCGCGCGATCGCCGCCAGCCGCGCCCGCAGCTGCTCCTCGGCGTCCTCACTGGCCTGCCGGACGGCCTTTGAACGGACGATCCGGCGCAGCCGCCACGTGGCGGGTACGCCGGAGCCGAGGGCTGCCTGCAGGAGGACGAGAAAGATGACGGCGGCGCCGCCCAGGAACTGCTTCGCCTTGGCCGGCCCGCGGTGTCCGTCGCTCATCTGCCCATGCTCGCCGAACTTTCCTGCCTGGCGCCTGAGTACGCGTACTCAGAGTGCTGACTGGGGCGGGTGTCGAGGGCCGTACCCGGTTCGCGCGGTGAACGCCTTGCTGTGCCCGTGCTGGACGTGCCGGGGTTCGATCGGCGGGTAGGAGGGTTCGGAGCTGGAGCTGTGGGAGGAGGCGGGCCACAGCCGCACCGCCAGCCCGGCTCGTTCGAACGGGTGCGCAACCTCGCAGTGCGGATGGTGGAGCAGCTGCAGCAGAACGCGTTTCCCGCCGTGCAGCAGGTGAGGACCGTCGTTCATCACGTGCCCCCACGCCGCCGGCCGGGCCCTGTACCCAACGTTCTGCAGCTCCACCGCGCTGTGCTCTCCGAGCGCGTGCTCACCGGCCACCTCGTCTCCGACGGCCAGCCACAGCGACAGGTCCGGGGGAAGCAGCCCCGGTTCGCGAAGGAGGGGAAGCAATGGCTTGTCGGTGCCGGGCACCACGCACACGGGAGACTCGCTCGTTTTGCCCAGGCCGTCTCACCCCGGGGAAGGTGTGCCGGGTCTGCGGATGGTCGATCAGCAGCAGCGTCTTCGCCCACCAAGCCGCGAACGACCGCGTCTCCTCGGCGCCCAGCACCGCTTGATCCCGCCATACGGCTTCGACCGCTGGTCTCCCCTTGTCCTCGAAGAGTTGCGCGAGCCGTCCGTTGCAGTTCGGGGAGCCGGGCCAGCTTCCGCACACGTCCAGCTTCAGGGGCTGCAGCGTCTCCTGGCGTTGGGGCTCGCCGGTCCGCCCCAGCACGTACTCGCCGCCCACCATGGTGGTGAACGGTCCGCTGTCCCGCCACATCTTCAGCCACCACTCCGGGTAGACGTGCTCGCCCTTGCCCTTCTTGGCGACCGCCGTCTCGCAGAACACACAGATCCTGTTGCTCATAGGCGGCAGCGTAGAGCCCCGCACGGGTCACAGCGGCTGGCCGCGCGAGCGCCGTCGTTCCACGCTCGGACCGGCGAGCCCACCGACCGGGGCATCAGTAGGCCGCAGCCACGAGTTCCTCCGGCGACCGGCCGGCAGCCGCACCTGCTCACCGTCCACCCCGCTGACCTGCCCACGCTCGTCAGGCAACCACAACTCCGCGAGGCGGCCGTACCTGGCCTCGCCCCGGCCGGTCGACCGCACGCTAATCCGAAGGCCCGTCCAGGCCCTGCCCGGCCCGACGACAACGACGACCAGGGCGACGTCGTCGAACCGCCGCTGTCCGGGCTGGGACGGACCGTGTACCGGCGCGGCGCCGACAACCCGAACGGATCGACCACCGCGCTGCGCGCCGATGTCCTGGGTGCGCTCGGCGTTCTCAAGGTCGCCATCGCCGATCGGCTCCAGCGTCTGCTGCGCCCCCGGTGCGGCGTCGAACAAGGCGGTGAGGCAGGCGCTGGGCGACCTCGCGTTGCACGGTTTGGTCGCCTCCGACGGCAACACCAGGGACCGGCACAAGACGTGGCGGCTGGAAGGCGCGGCCGGGTTGGACGCGGCCGGGCAGGTGCTCGGGATGGTCCGTTCGGAGATGGGCGGCACGGCGCGGGGCGCCGGCCGCTCTGGCGCCCAGCACGCGATGGCGGTCAACGAGACGATCGCCGCGTTCGTCCTCGGCGGCAGCGCGCCCGGGGCCGCCGGGGGGGGGTGGGCATGGTGCGGTCCTGGTCGACCGAGGTCGAGTTCCTGTTGCCGGGCGGGCGGCGCAGGGTGCGCCCGGACGGTGTGTGGCAGGCCCCGGAGATCGGGGTGCCGGTTTTGATGGTCGAGGTCGACCGTTCGACCATGGCCCCGGCCGACGTCGCCCGAAGTTCCCCCGGTACCACGAGCTGTTCCGCACGAAGGTCCGCGACAACGACCCGGCCCTCGCCGACCAAGAGCCGGCCGACCGGACGGTGCACTGGTGGCGCCGGGCCTACCCCGGCCACACCCGGGCCTGGTATCCGCCGGTCGCCCTGGTCGTCACCGGCGCCGGACCGGTGGCGCTGGCCAACCGCCAGCAGGCGGTGGCGGACCTGGCGCGCCATGCCTGGGGCGGCTCCTGGTGGACCATCACACGGCACGACAACGACGGGGACAGCTGGCGCGAGTACGACGACGCCGTACCCATCGTCGCCACCACCCTGGAGCTCCTGGCCGAGCACGGCCCCCTCGGCCCCGTCTGGTGGCGCTACGGCCGCCCGGGGCGCCATTCCCTGCTGGACGCGCTGGACAGCCCGGACACCCGCGAGGCGTACGACGAGCGCCAGAAGGCCCGGGAGAAGAGGGCCCGCCAAGCCCACCGCGAGCCCGGCGGCCCGTGCGAGTGCACGGCAAGGGGTTCGCCGCGGCTGCTGCCGAGAAGCGGCGACGCCGCCCGCTGCTGGCCGTGCCCGGCTTCGCCGTCGAGCTGCCGGTGCCCGAGCTGCCGGTGCCCGGGCTGGCGGTGCCCGGGCTGGCGGTGTCCGGGCTGGCGGTGTCCGGCGGGCGCAGCGGCCCAGGCCCGGGCCGCTGCGCCCCGGGGCCACGGATCAGGCGGTGGAAGGCGCTCTCAGCCGAAGTTCTGGATTACCACACTGCATGCCAGGCCACACATCACGCTTACGGCGGATGCGACGAAGCGCCATGGAGCCCACCGCATCCGGGGTGGCAGGACCCAGGCAGCCGCGACAAGCACCAACTGCGCGCCCATCAGGCTGTGGGCAGCGTCGTACTGCAGGCCCCAATCCCGCCCACAGGCACCCCGTGGCATGCACTGGTCGACCGCGACCGCGCGCACCAGTGCGAAGTACCAGTAGAGGATCTGGCAGAGCGGTAGCAGAACCGTCGCGACGAGCGGGAACTTCCACGCGTCGCGGTCGTGCGATCGCGACGCGGATCCGGCCGGGATGTTGTCCATGGACCGATCCCACCGTGCCGAACCGGACCACACATGAGCGCGACTACTCAGTTGGAACGGATCAGGTACCCAGCTCTTCTCTGGCCACCCAGCGCGGCAGCGGTCATGACTCCGGCCCGGGCAGCCGGAAGCCCTACGCCAGCAGTGCGCTTCTACTCCTCGCCGAGAGGCGGCATAAGGACGGATGCGGGTCCGCTCCGGCCTTGCTCGGCCTGCTGCTCCCTACCGGGCGCCCCGTCGGCCCCCTGGGCGGAGGTCTGGGAGCGGCTGCTCCTGGTCGTCACGCTCGCGGGTGCCGACTGTCCCTGGGAGGGCGGGCACCTGGCCGCTCCCGCCCCGCAGGCCGCCCGCCGCCGCCGGGCCGTCCCGCTGCTCCCGCCCCGCCCCGCCCTGGTCGCCGCCGCCGCGCCGTCCCGCTGCTCCCGCCCCGCAGGCCGCCCGCCGCCGCCGCGCCGTCCCGCTGCTCCCGCCCCGCCCCGCTGCTGCTGCCCACCCCTGCTGCGCCCCCGCTAGTGCTGTGGCCGGATAGGTCCACCGGGTTGCGACGCCCGGCACGGCGCTAGGCTCCGGGCCATGACCGCGATCGACGACCTGCTCCGCCTCGCACCGCCGCCATCCGCCCCGGTCTGCGCGACCGGCGACTGGTCGGCGGTCGAGGCGGCCCTCGGCCTCGGCCTCCCGGCCGACTTCAAGACCCTGGTGACGCGCTACGGCTATGGCCTGTTCGCCGACTTCATCGCGCCACTGACGCCGTTCGGCGAGCGCAACCTGCTGCAGGAGCAGGCCGATCGCATCCTCAGTCGGGAGTCCTCCTTCCGCAAGCACAACCCGGAGAAGTGCCCCTACCCGTTCCACCCGGAACCGGGCGGCCTGCTCCCCTGGGCCGGGCTCGACAACGGCGCGTACTTCTGCTGGCTCACCGTCGGCGAGCCCGACGACTGGACTGTGGTCGCCTGGAATCCACGCAGCTGGTTCTACGAGCCGCATGCCATGGGCGCGGTCGAGTTCCTGCACGGCCTGCTGAGCCGCCGGATCGAGACGGAGACCTGCGGACTCTTCGACGAGGACGACGAGGACGTCCTGGCCCCCAGCACCGGCTTCGAACCGGCCTGGACCTAGCTGTGACCGCTATGGTTCGCCGGGTTGAGAGGGAGGACCGGGGTGTTCGTCGAGATCGTGTTCGTGGGGCTGCCGATCGATCGTGACGAGGTCGAGGAGGCTCTGGAGGCGGCGTTCGAGCTCGACGGCGAGGTCACCGGCGCGGGCGGCGGCATGGGTCGCTGCCATCTTGACCTCGCAATCGAAGAGGACTCGGACCCTGCTGCGGCACTGGATCGGCTTCGGGCGGTGCTGTCCGAGCTGGGGGTCGTGGACTGCGCGACCTTGAACGTCAGTGAGTGATCAGGCCGCGATGCGCGCTCGTCCGCCCCAGCGGATGCCCTTCTCGCTGCGGATGCGAGCGCGCTTGCGGCGCTGGGCGGCCAGCAGGTCGGGGTGGCGTGCGTTCTTGTTGCGCCAGCGCAGGTACGCGTGCAGGGCCCGGGTCTGGACGGTGTGGTTGCGGTGGTTCGAGTTCGCGATCGTGAACTGCCGCAGCGGCCCGAAGTGGGCCTCGATCGGGTTGGCCCAGGACGCGTAGGTCGGGGTGAAGCACAGTTCAACCCGGTTCTTCCTGGCCCAGCGCCGGATGGTCTCGCCCTTGTGGGCGGACAGGTTGTCCAGGATGACGTAGATCGGGGCGCCGTCCGGGCGGGCCGCGCGGATCGACTTCAGCGCAGCCAGGGTGTTGCTGGCGCCCTTCTTGCGGCGGTTGACGCCCCACAACCTGTCGTCGCCGATCGAGTAGCAGCCGTGGAAGTACCGGACGCCGTGGGTGCGGTGGTAGGTCGCGGGATGCCGCTCGGGATGACCGGCGGGTGCCCAGCCAGAGCCGGCGGTGGGGCGGATGCCGAGCGGACCGAACTCGTCGAACGCGAATACCCGGTCTGGGAAGCGCTCCAGCACATACTCGATCCGGTCGAGCTTGGTGTCGCGGTCGGGGTCGGGTGACTCCTTCCAGGTCTTGGTGCGCTGGAAGGTGACGCCGCGGCGGGCGAGCAGGCACCGTAACGCCTCGCGACCGATCCGGATCACTCGGCCGTGAACACGTCGCAGGTAGGCGGCGAGCTTCCGGATCGACCAGCGGGTGAAGAGCTGGCCGAGCTTGGTCGGGCGGGTGGTGGCCGTCTGGACGACGAAGTCCTCGTCGTCAGGACTGAGCAGGCGGGGACGGCCTCCCGCCCACCGAGGGTCCAGGGCGGCCAGGCCGATCTCGTTGAACCGGTGGATCACGTCGCGGACGGTGTCCTCGTCGGCCTGCACCAGTTGGGCGATCACTGGGACCCGGTTCCCGCCTGCCGAGGCCAGCAGCATCATCGCCCGCCGGAACCGCACCGAACTGGTGCTGCCCCGACGCACGATCTGCTGCAGCTTCTGCCCTTCCTGGTCGGTCAACCTGCGCACACGGACAGGCTCTGCCACCACACCCCCAACGGTCGGATCAACGGACGCCACCGCACATCCAACCGCCAGCAGCACCAACCCGGCGAACCATCCCGGTCAAAGCACTAGGGACGTCGTGGTCGGCCGCCCGCGTCGACCACGCGGCCGCCGACCGGATGGAGCACTGGTGGCGCCGTGCCTGGCCCGGCGACACCCGCGCCGGGTACCTGCCGGTCGGCCGGCGAGGCGCCAGGAGGCGGTTGCCGTTCTGTCGGTCGGGGCCTTGGGCGAGCGGTGGTGCGCGGTGGGCCTGGACGACAACGGGGACGGCTGGCGCGAATACGACGATTTGCTACCCGTCGTGTGTGCCACGAATGCGAAAGGAACCGTATGTAGGAACAGTTCTGGAAGCAATGCTGTGCGAGAGATGAAGGTTATGGCCCTTCGGCGGGGCCCTGTGGGGGGAGGCTTCAAACCGCCACAT
Organism: Kitasatospora sp. NPDC032757; assembly: GCF_055579305.1. Lineage (NCBI taxonomy): Bacteria > Bacillati > Actinomycetota > Actinomycetes > Kitasatosporales > Streptomycetaceae > Kitasatospora > Kitasatospora sp. NPDC032757. The sequence goes on from NZ_JBVINN010000028.1 coordinate 103,540, forward strand.
GCTGCGAAAGCGGTGACGCGATCGTGGTGAGCGATGTGGAAAAGGCGTCCTGGAGGCGTCAGGTGGGGATCAGGAAGACGAACGCAAGTGAACCACTGCTGAAGTGTCGTTAGTGAAATTTAAGTGGCATCAAAACCGGGCGCCTGCGACGGAGTCCGGGATGAGTCTGGCGGGAGCCCGCATATTGGCCAGGCGATGTCCGGCATGGAGGTGGCGTGATCCTGGTCTGCTGCTCTTGCATGGAACGTGGGAAGGCACGTCCCGACACTGCCGCCGAGCACGGGGGCAAGAGGGAGCACCTCAAGCGGCTGAACCGCAAGGGGCTGAGTACCGTCGCGGGGCGTGTTGGCGGACCGGTTCGTAGTAGTGATGAAGCCTCTGTAATGGAGGCGGAGCGAAGGGGCCGGGTCATCCGTGGCTGTGCGTGTCTGGTCAACCGGACGTTCTCCGGGAGGAGCCGATGGACAAGCTGAAGTCGCCGGGCAAGCCGTTTGATATCTCGAAGTGGGAGATTCTGGGGGCATATCGGGAAGTCAAGAGGAATCAGGGTGCGCCGGGTGTGGACGGACAGTCCATTGACGAGTTCGAGAAGGATCTGAGAGGGAGCCTCTACGAGATCTGGAATCGGATGTCGTCGGGGACGTAATTTCCCCCTCCGGTGCGGGCAGTGGAGATTCCGAAGCAGCATGGTGGTGGCATGAGAATGCTTGGCATTCCCACCGTCGCCGATCGTGTTGCGCAAACCGTGGTGGCCTGGCATCTTGCGAGGCGGGTGGACCCTGTGTTCCATCCCGACTCCTACGGATACCGACCCAATCGGTCGGCTCTCGACGCCGTGGAAACCTGCCGGAATCGGTGCTGGAAGAAGAACTGGGTGATCGACCTCGACATCCAGAAGTTCTTCGACACCGTCCGCTGGGACCTCGTCGTCAAGGCCGTGGAGCTCACACTGACGCCGTATGGGTGAAGTTGTATGTTGAACGGTGGCTTCGAGCCCCGCTGCAACTGCCCGACGGCACCTTGCAGAAGCGGGACCGAGGGACCCCACGGGGGTCGGCGGTCTCGCCCGTGCTCGCCAACCTGTTCATGCACTACGCGTTCGACCTCTGGCTCGCCCGGACGTACCCCGGCGTCCAGTTCGAACGGTATGCCGACGACGCGGTCGTGCACTGCGTCAGCGAGCGCCAGGCCCGCGAGGTCCTGGCTGCCCTCGCGGACAGGATGGAGGAGGTCGGGCTGCGGCTTCACCCGGACAAGACCCGGATCGTCTACTGCAAGGACGGCTACCGGCGCGGCTCGTACGAGCAGACGTCGTTCACCTTCCTGGGGTTCACGTTCCGGGCCCGCGGGGCGCGCAGCAGGAAGGGGAAGAACTTCACCGCCTTCCTGCCGGCGATCAGCGAGGACGCCCTGAAGAAGATCAGCGCGGAGATCCGCTCATGGCGGCTCCACCAGCAGATCCGCCTCACCTTCTTCGACCTCGCCCGTCGGATCAACCCGAGGGTGCGGGGCTGGATGCAGTACTACGGCGCGTTCTACCGCTCCGCACTGCATCCCCTCCTTCACCGCATCAACGCCTACTTGATGCGGTGGATCCGCCAGAAGTACAAGCGGCTGCGGACGTTCAAGAAGGCTCACGCGTGCTGGCTGCGGGTGACGCGTCAGTACCCGAGGCTCTTCGCCCACTGGGCGTGGACGCCCCGTGCCTGGCGATCAGGATGACAAGAGCGGAGTGACGGGAGACTGTCACGCTCCGTTCTGTGGGAGCCCGGGGGTGAGATTCCCCCGGGCGACCCGACCGACAGCCGGTTTAGCATTCCCGGCACGGCGGCCCCACCACAGCACCACCGGGCCGCCGAGCAGAGCAGCTGCGCCGTGACCCCGGCGCTGCTGGCCTCCTACCGGCCGGGTCCCGCGGAACGCCCCCCTCGTCCCCCGGGACCCGGCCGCTGCGCTGCACGCCGGCTCCGGGCCGCTGCCCCGGCTACGCTGCTGGCGGCGCTCGCCGGACCCGAGACGCACACACCAGGCCATCACCGGCGGGCGCCGCCGTTTCGTCGTCCGTCCGAGCGAAGGCGGCGGAATCCACCGCTGCCCCGGCGCGGCCGGCTGCCACGGGTCGACGGTCATGCCCGCGGTGTCGAGTCCGCAGACGGTCGCCGGATCGCCGGCTACGTCCGAGTCGGAGCCGGTCGCGTGCACGACCAGCAGCACCGGGTTCCCTGGGCTCAGAAGAAAAGGCCCTCCCGGACCGGTGGGGGATTCGGCTCGTTTTGGCCTGCCCCGAAACGACTGCGGCCGGAAGGCTCATCCGCGGGCGCGGGTGAGGAGGATGTTGTGCTACGGGTTCACTTCACTGCCGAGGACCTGGTACGGGTGCGGGTCATGGTGTTGGGGCCGCTCGCGGAGACGCAGCTGAGCCTGCGGACGGTGCAGCGGCGTGACCGTGCGGTGCTGTTCGGTGGGTGGCGTGCGCGGACCGGTCCGCGGATCAGTGCCGAGGGGAGGGAGGCAGCGCGGTTCCTCAGCGGGGCTGCCTGCGGGGGGCTGGTGGACCTGTTCACCCTGGTGGGCGCGGTGGGCTGTGTGGACGAGGGGGTAGAGCGGCTGATCAGTGTGCCGGCCCTGCGGCTGCGTGCGGAGTTCTCCGTCAAGCCGCGCACGGCTGGGCGTCCGGCGCCGTGGCTGGCCGAGGTGATGGATGCAGCCCCGCAGGCGGTGCGACGGCTGGGCGTCGTCCTGCGGCACTGCCACCGCGTGGCGGTGGCCCCCTACTGGCCGCATATCGACCAGCACCTTCAGGGGGAGGTGGCGCGGCGCGGCCGACTCGTGGCGCAGGGTGGGGTGGGGGCGCTGCTGGACAGCCTGCGCCCGATGGCCGTGTGGAACCCGCCGGTGCTGGAGATCCCCAGTTATCGGCCGCTGGTCCACCCTGAAGTCGACTTCCACCTGTCGGGCCGCTCGTTCGTTCTGGCTCCGTCGGTGTTCTGCGGGCCGGTTCCCCAGCTGTTCGCCAGCCCTCAGGCCGACACGGTCGTCATGGCCTACCAGGCACTGCACAGCCCGGTCGATGCGGCTGCCCTGTGGGCCGCCCCCGCCGATGTCCGCCGAGGCGGTGCCCCGGTGCCGCCGGCTCTGATCGCGCTCCTCGGCCGTAGCAGGGCGATCGTGCTAGGCGTCATAGCCGACCATCCCGCATGCACGACGACGCAGCTGGCACAGCGAGCCGGCATATCGCCGGCCAGCGCCAGCGAGCACGCCACCACCCTGCGTAATGCCGGACTGACCGCCACAACCCGGCAGCGGACGACAGCCCTTCACACGCTGACCCATCTCGGCCACACCCTGCTGAGCATCAACGGCTCAGTTTCTGAGGTGTGAACGGTCAGCGATTCCCCCTACTCCTGGGGCTTCGTGGTCACGGAATGGGCCAGGGCCAGGGTCTGTCCAGCGAACGGCTCTGTCCCGTAATCGGTGGTAACGAAGGGTGACGGTCGTCGTTGTTGTTACGTACGAGATGCCAACGAGCTTGTGAGCATAGTGTTTTCAGGACTTTCGGCGCTGGTCGTCCAGGACGTGGTGGACGAGGGCGAGGTCATCCGGGTGTCAGTCCGGACCCAGGACGAGCCTGCGCCATGCCCAGCGTGCGGGCAGCCGACGCCGCACGTGCATGGCTTCCACCATCGAGTGGTCGCGGATGTGCCGGTGGACGGTCGGCGGGTCGTGGTGTCGGTGCGAGTCCGACGCCTGAGCTGCCCGGTTCTGGGTTGCCCGCGCCAGACGTTCCGTGAGCAGGTCCCCGGCCTGATCGAACGTTACCAGCGGCGCACGCGCCGTCTCGCCGACCAACTCGGTGAGATCGTGAAGGAGTTAGCGGGCCGGGCGGGCGCCCGCCTCTCCCGCGTCCTGGCTGCGACGGTCTCCCGCTCGACCGCCCTGCGCGTGCTCATGCGCCAGTCGGTGCCGCGGCCGCGCGTCCCGCGCGTGCTGGGCGTCGACGACTTCGCCCTGCGCCGGCGTCAGCGTTACGCCACCGTGCTCATCGACGCCGAGACCGGCGAGCGGATCGACGTCCTGCCCGACCGCACCACCCAGACTCTGGTCGCGTGGCTGTGCGAGCACTCCGGGGCCGAGTACGTCTGCCGGGACGGCTCCGGCTCCTACGGCGAGGCGATCCGCCAAGCCCTCCCCGAAGCGGTGCAGGTCAGCGACAGATGGCACTTGTGGAGCAACCTGTGTGGCAAGGTCCTGGCCGAGATCCGCTCTCACGCCGCCTGCTGGGCCACCGCCGTGAACCCGACCCGGCCCGGAGGCGTACGCGAGCAGACCACCCGCGAACGCTGGCACCAGGTCCAGAAGCTGCTCGGCCAGGGCGTCGGGCTGCTCGAATGTGCCCGCAGCCTCGACGTCGCGCTGAACACCGTCAAGCGGTACGCCCGCATGAAGGAGCCCACCGGCGACCGCCGGGCACCCCGCTACAAACCCACGCTGGTCGATCCGTACCGCGACCACCTGCGCCGGCGCAGGGCCGAGGACCCCGCGGTCCCCGTCACCCACCTGCTGCGCGAGATCAGGGAGCTCGGCTACACCGGGAGCGCGAACCTCCTGGTCCGCTACATCACCCAGGGCCGCGCCGATGGTGACAGGCCCGTCACCACCCCGCGGCGCGTCGCCTGCCTCCTCCTCACCCGTCCCGAGAACCTGCGAGACAAGGACACCGCCCTCCTGAGGGAGCTCACCCAAAGCTGTTCCGAGATGACCGAACTCGCCGGTCTCACCGGAGAGTTCGCGCAACTGCTGGTGCCGGCCAAGGGCAACGACGCCAAGCTCACCGACTGGATCACATCAGTTCGCTCCGTCGACCTGCCCCACCTGCGCTCCTTCGCGAACGGCCTGGAACTCGACCGGGCCGCCGTCGACGCCGGCCTCACCCTCCCGTTCCACAACGGCCGTACCGAGGGAGTCAACACGCGAACCAAACGGATCATGAGACAGATGCACGGCCGAGCCGGGTTCTCCCTGCTCCGCCACCGCATCCTCCTCCAGTGATCATCACCCAGCGCTACCACCGATTACGGGACAGAGCCGTTCTTTTTGCAGACCCCCGCACCCCGCAAATGTGACTTCAATGGATAGGTTGCGAGTCCGGCTTCTGCGACCTGGGATTGCGACTTGTAGTTTGCGAGCCGTTGCGAGCGTTACTTTGCGAGGTGTTGTTCGGCAGTGTGGCTCTCTGTGACTGCGATCCAGTGCGGTAGTAGTCGTCAGCAGTGCCGCTCAACTGTTGCGCGACGTTGAAGATGTGCACGAACGCAACATGGTCGCTGTCGATGAAGCCGGGTCAAATGACCCCGGCGGCCGTCAGGCCGCCCGGGTCATCGTGAACGCGGTGTCGGTTTCATGCTCACGGTGTCGCGTGGGTCTTGGCGGCAGCCGGACAGTCGTGTCGGTGGGGCTGGGGTCCCGCGATGTTGAGGATGGGGTCCTCTCCTTCGGGGATTTCGAAAACGAAGACGACGCCGGAGGAGGTGGCTTGGATGGCGCATTGGTTGTCGAAGGTCAGGGGCGTGTAGGGCTGCCAGGCGCAACCGGCGTGGTCGAGAGCCGCGATCACGTCCGCGTACTTGGGGTGGCCGGGGAACGTCTGCTCGGTGACCAGGCCCGCAGGGAGCTCGACGACGTCCCGCCAGGTCTGGAGGCAGATCAGGATGATCTTCTGGCAGCGGCAGACGCTGAGCTCAAGGTCGCCAAAAGCGAGCAGACGTGGCCAGGATCGCCGTTTCCCGACGACCACCTCAAAGGGCTCGCCGAGCGCCTCGGTCACCGCGTTCCAGTCGGCGCCGTTCGCCACCGGACCCAGCTGTCCCGAGCGGGCGAGTTTCGTCAGGACGTCCAGTAGCTCCATGAGGCGGGAGCCTGCCATCTGCGGAGATGGACTGTCCAACGGCTTTGGGTGGTGGTGGGCCGCCGCAGGTGCCCGAGCCCGGCAGCGGCCCGTGGCTACTCGCTCGCGTGGGTCTCGGTGATGGCCAGTCGAGCGGAGGACTCGTCGACAATGCCCTTCCCTGGGCGAAGGCGGCGATCAGGGACTGCCAGGCGATGTTGTTGACCGAGCGGGTGGGTGAGGTGACAGATCCCGGGCCGAGCGTGCTGGGTCACTGCTGGCAGGCTGTCAGCAGTTTGTCGGCATGGTGGGCCAGCCCTGGCAGGAGGACCGAGTTGGGCGAACGGGGCTTGTCTCGTCTTAGCCGGTTGGCGAGATGGATGGCCGGATCGGTTCTGGTGGTGCTGCGGCCCGGTGCGGCGAAAGGCGGGCGGAAGCAGGGGGCGAGGCAGGGCTCGCTGCCTGTGACCTGTGACCAGATGAGTGCGGAGAGGGCCTCGTGCAGTTGGTCCGTCGGGGCTGCCGGCTTTCGTTTGTTGACCGCGACGAAGCGCTCGGCGAACTCGGCGAACGCGTCGTCGCCGAGGTGCCAGGACTCGTGTTGCCGGCGGCGACGACGGTAGTCGACATGGTCGGCCGCGGGGATGGCGGCGAGGTGGTCGGCGAGCCGGTAGAGGCTTTCGCGCAGGTCGTCCGTGCGTTCGTCAGAGCCGGCGGCGACCGACTGCTGAGCCGGGGCGGTCAGCAAGTTGGTGCCGGGCGGGAAGCCGAGATACTCGGCTGCCTGTTGAGCGTTCATGTCTTCGACGGCCTGGACGAGCAGGATCGCGGCCGTGCGCCGGAACCTGCGCGAGTGAGGCGGGAACGGGCAGTCCGCGTCCGCCCAGAAGATCCGGAACCACTGGTCGGGTAGTTCCTGGGGGATGTTCTCGGGAGCGAAACCGTGGCCCAGGACGACGGTTCCGCCCCGCGAGGCGAATCCCTGGCCCCCGGCGACGACCGCCAGAGCAGCCCGTCCCTGTGGCGCCGGCCGCCGCTGAACCGGAGCTCCCGCCCGCCGCCGCGCCGGTCGTGGTGCCCCGCCAACAGGCCGGCACCCCGCCGAGCGTCCCGCCGGAGCCGTACCTGCGCGGCCTCGGCCGGTTCGACCAGGCGCTCGCGCTGCTCCACCGGGTGCTGCCCGACGTCCTCGCCCGGATCCTCCAGCAGGCCGAGCTCCACCGCCGCCGTGCCCCCGTTGCTCCCGGTCCCGAAGCCAAGAGCGACGCCACCTCCGGAACCACCTCCCCCGCGGCGGACGCGCCGACTGACGCTGCACCCCGGCCTGGTAGTCGTGACGGACATCGTGATGCCGATCGTGACGCGCTGTCCTTGGTGAACCTTGATGGTCCAGGTCAAAGCATTGGTGGCCGCTCACCGGAGCAGACGACCGAGGAGCGCTGGCGCGAGCTGGTGGACCGTCGGCGAGAGGCCGAGGTGCCCGCCCGGCCGGTGGAGCGGTACGGGCCGTGGGAGTGGGAGCGCCCGCTCGACGACGGCTGGGCCCGCACCATGTGGCGCGACCCCGACGCCGCCAGCCCGCGCGCCCGCCAGGTCCACGTCCTGCTCCACCACGGCCAGCCGGTCGGCTGGGTCGAAGCCGGCATCCACGACGTCCCGCAGTGGGCGGCGGTTCTCCACGGCGGCCCCGGCAGGCCGGACCGCTTCGTCCGCGACCGCGCCACGACCAGGTCGCCCTCCACCCCTCCGCGCTCCAGGCCATCGCCACCCTCCGGGCCGCCCACCGCGACCGCGATCCCAAGGCCCTGCCCGCCGGCGCCTGGCAGCACCCGAACCTGCACTGACCGACGGCCTGACGTGCCTTTGCACGCTAGTGCTGCTCCGCGGAAGTGCGTGGAGGGGTGTTGGGCTTGGCGGCGTATTCGTCGGTGAGGATGGTGCAGGTGCACCAGTCGCCCGTGCACGGGGTGCCGGCCTCTGCCCCGTAAGGGCCGAGGCCGGTCATGAGGCGGAGGACCTCCGCGCGGTCCTGCGCGGTGAGAACGGGGAAAGTTGACCGGGACAGCAATCGCCAGGCGACCGGGTCGTCGTCTATGTCACCGATGACCTGTGCGTCGATGAACAGGGTATAGAGCGGATGCTCAGGAAAGTCGTTGAGCCGCAGGACCAGCCAACGTCCTTCGACCCGGGCCGCGTAGGGGAAGACAGCCGTGTCCGTGTCGTGCCATGTGACCCCTGCGGGCAGCGCGGGGGGCTTCATGACCGAAGCACCGGGATCGATGGGTCGGGCAGGAGTGGCCCGGTGGGGTCGCCGAGGTACAGAACGCAGGCGCAGTCCAGTGCTTCCTCAGGAGATCCAGCCGGTGAGCCGCTGGGCAGGATGTTGTCTTCGTAGCCGTCACGGCTGGCGACGTAGAGCGCGAAGCCCCAGGTGTGCAGGACGCCGGTGAAACGCAGGCGGCACAGCGGCAGCGACACCTCACCGGGCAGTTCACCTGCGACGTAGGCGAATCCTGCCCGGTAGTGGACCGTCACCCCGGTCAACTGCGGCCAGTGGGCGCGGGCGTGGTCGTTCAGACGTCGACGCAGTGAGACCTGCATCGATGGCGGCGGGTTCTTCGGCATGGCTCCATCCTGCAGGCTTCTGCCATCCTGCGCCATGATCACCGTCTCGGTCGGTGGTGGACGAGGTGGGGCCGATGACGGGGGCGAAAGCGGTTGTGGTGGAGCTCACCGAACCGGTGCGGGCGCGGCTGGAGAAGCTGGCGGCATCGGCGACCGCGCAGGTCCGGCAGGTGCTGCGAGCGCGGATCGTGCTTGCGGCGGCGGACGGGCTGGCTAACGGTGCCATCGCGCGGGAACTGGAAATCTCGGTGAACACGGTGCGCAAGTGGCGGGGCCGGTTCGCCGTCGGCGGCCCGGATGGCCTGGACGACGCGAAGCGGTCGGGGCGGCCCAGGACGTACGGGTGCGAGGTGCGCATGGCGGTGGTGGCCGCCGCCACCAGCGCGCCACACCAGCGCGGTCGGCCCCGGCACCCCCGTCCGCCAGGAGTTCGAATACCACCGGCACGGCACTGTCTCGATCGTGGCCGCTCTCGACGTGACCACCGGCGAGGTACTCACCGAACCCATCGCCCGCAATGACGCGGTCACCTTCACCGCTTTCCTCGACCGTCTCGACACGGTGATCGACCCGGGCAGGCAGATCCACGTGGTGCTGGACAACGGCTCATCCCACACCGCCAAGCACACCAAGAAGTGGCTTGCCGACCACCCGCGCTGGCACGTGCACTGGACCCCGCCACACGCCTCGTGGCTCAACCAGATCGTGCGACACGAAGTCGCTTGAGAAGAGTGGGAATCACCAAGGAGGTTCGACGATGTCGAAGGTGTAGGACCCGAGCCAGTGCGCAGGGCTCGTTCCCGCCTCAGCGTGCGTTGCGAGTAATCGCGGGGTGCGAAGCCTGAGGAAGTGCCCAAGGATTCCCGTTCCATCCGGGGGTTACAGGCTGGGAAGTGCCGGACGGGTGAATGCAAATGAACCCTTGATGATGCCTCGTCATGAGCACTTCCGCCGATGGGTTGTTCCAGCGGGAGATAGGGACTGGCCGTTGTAAAGCGGCAGGCGCCGACCGGAGATATCTGACCGGTCGGGAGTGCACCGCCGTCCCCGGGGTGCAGAGGGCGCCCTCCCCGGCAGTATCTCTCTCATGCGGAACGTGACCACCCCGATGGAGTCCAGGCAATGCAGTTCTGGCCTGGTAAGCCGACCGCAAGGAAGGCCCAACTCTCCAGCGGGCGCAGGAAGACCCAGCAAGCGAATGCCGGTGGCCGAAAGGCGGCAGGAAACCGGGAACCACTTGCCGACACCTCCGTCGGCGGTCCCCGCATAACTGGCCGGATAGGGGCCGATGCCCCGACCTGAAAGGGTGCTGACGTGGGTCTGGTGAGCTTGTGAAGGCACGATGACCGAAGACACCGGAACCGAAGGGCAAGTTGGACGCCATGACGACACAGACGGCCGGCGCGGCTCAAGCCGCAGCGACCGCCGCCGACATGGCGAACGGACCGGAGGACGAGATCACCGACTGGCCGTCGATCGACTGGCGGAGGGTCGAGGACGACGTACGGCGTCTGCGCCAGCGCATCTTCACGGCATCGCAGGCAGGAGACCTGGCCAAGGTCAGGAATCTGCAGAAGTTGATGCTCCGCTCCCGCGCCAACACTCGCGAGTGTGCGGCGGGTCACGGAGGTCAACGCTGGCCGCAAGACGGCGGGCAGCCGGCCCCACCGCGAACACCACCTGTGGATCGTCCCCGACCCGCGCCGCCGCCTCCAGGAGCTCGTCGCGCACCGCGGCCACCGCGTCCGCCAGAGGAATATCCACCACACCCACCCCGCATACCTGGCGCATAGTCATGCCGATGTGGACACCGTAGAGCCCGCCACCGTAGTCCGCAGGCGAAAGCCGGCTACTGCGGCCACCTGCCTCTGGGAGCCGCATGGGCCGGGCCGCTGCGTGGCTACGGTGCGCTCTCGTAGGCGACTTCGGTGTCGGTGCAGTCCTGGGCGATGCGGGCGAGGGCGTCGTGCTCCCTGCCGTCGGCGGCGAGCGGGTCCCGCATGACCGGCCGGTGGTGTGCCGCGGTCGGTTCCGACCGCCGGCTTCCCCGGCTCCCCGGTGCCGGGGAGCCGGGGAAGCCGGCACCGGGGAGCCGGCACTGGGGAGGCCGGCCCCGCCCTGCCCTGCCCCGTACCGGGAGCGGGGTCCGCGGGCGGATGCCGCACCCCGTGCCCGTGCCCGTGCCACCCGGGTCCGTCCCGGCGGCCTCTTCCGGGTCTGTCCGGGGATGCCCGCCGGTCCGGTCCTGCGGGTGCCGCCCCCGGTGCCCCGCGGAGATCGGCCCCGGTGGCCCAAGTAGCATGTGGACCACGGTCGAAGGGGGGCGCGTTCATGGGGGGTGACGTGATGGAGTCCGCGGGTTTCGGGTGTGCAGCGTGCTGTGCGGAGGACGCCGTGGTGGCGCGGGCGCACCACCAGAGCCGCACCGGGGTCCGGGTCGAGAGGATGATTCAGGACGACTCGCACTTCATCGTCTCCGTCCAGCGCTGCGGCCTCTGTTCGCAGGCCTTCGTGAGCGTCTTCACCGAGTACGTCGACTGGGTCGCCTCGAGGGACGCGCAGTACCGGACCGTGCTGCCGATCACGGACGCTGAGGCGGACGACCTGATGGCGGGGCCGCTGAGCTCGCACCGGGTCGGGGCCCTGGGACACGGCCGCCGCCATCTGCAGAGCGACTGGCCGAGCGAGGCCGACGAGCCGTCCGTGTACTGGGACAGTGGCGCCTTCGAGGTACGCGAGGGCTACTGACCCCGGCAGCCCCTTGCCAGCCTTGTCGGGCTGGGCCTGGCGCCGTGCCCGTCGTCGGGGTTGCCGGAGGGCCGCTGGGGGCCTGCTGGGCAGGTGGGCCCCGTCGTGGTCCGCCGCCGCCATGCTGTGGCGGGTCGGTGGATCGCTGGTTGGTCTTGTTTGTGGGCTGGGGTTTTGCAGGTTGGTTGAGAAGTCCTGGGCGGGTCCGACGGCATGCCCGGGTGTACGTGCTGGTTCTGTGGGTGTTGGCGGTCGGGTGTCCGGGCGGTTTGACCTGCAGGTCTGTGTGATTGGTTGAGAATCACAGGATGTTGTGAGAAGTGTCGGGGTTTTCCGCAGTCCTGTTGAGAGCTCTTTCTGTGCCGGGTGCTGAGTGGGCGGTGGTGCGGGAGGGGCGGCCGCATGCTCTCAGGCGGTGGCGGTGGCGGTGGCGGTGGCGGTGGCGGTGGCGCGGCGTCGGCGGCGGAGGTCGCGTTGGGCTTGGGCGCGGGCGCATTCGCGGGAGCAGTATTTGACGCCGGTGGTGCGGTGCTGGCCGTACTCGGCGCGGCCGCGCTGGCGGACGAAGTCGCGGCCACAGTTGTCGTTGGCGCAGGTGCGTACTGTGGCGCCTTCGGCGAGGTGGTTGTACAGCTGGAGGAACGCGACGGAGTGGACGGTGGGGTAACGGTCGGCCAGGCCTCCGATGCCAATGCTGAAGCGGCCCAGGGCTGCGCCCAGGACGGTCTTCAGCTCCTTCACGCGTAGTTCGATGAGCAGGTGGCGCAGGTAGTCGAGAGACGGCGGCCACACCTCGTCCTTGTGTGTGTTCTGGGCCCGGATGCTGGCCAAGGTCTCGTCGGTGACTTCTGGTTCGACGAGTTCCTCGAGGCCTCCCTCGTACTGGCAGGCCAGCCAGGTCGTGATGGCGGCCTGGGCGGTTTCCAAGTGCAGTCGGACCTGTTCGCGGTGGACGCCGAAGGGGTAGGGCTGGTCGTCGAAGCCGGCCTCGGGGATGGCTCGGATCTTCTCGAGCTCCTCTTCTGAGTGGCTGTGCAGGTCGAGGTCGTCATTGGCCAGGTGGAACAGTGCCCCGTAGGTGCTGAAGACCTCGGCGATCCATTCGAGGTTGTCGGCCGAGAGGTCCATGAGTTCGCGCAGGTAGAAGTCCTCGGGAAGCTCGACCGGCTGCTGACCTCGCCTGGGCCCGGGCTTCCACAGGATCCAGTCTCCTTCGACCCATACGCCGGTGAACGGTTCCAGAGGTGGTGCGGGGATGACGGTTCCGGGCCAGAGCGTGGGACGAAAACGTGGGTCAACGTATGCCGACATGCCGTCAGCTTAGCGGGTAGCCTCGTAGTACGGAAGCACTGGTTTTGGTGCTACGGGCATGCGTTGAAGGGGAGGGCCGCGTGGCCGACTGGACCCACCGCAAGGCGATCGGGGATCAGCACGAACAGCACGTCATGTACGAACTCGAGCGCCGAGGCTGGACGGTCCACCCGTTCGGCCAGGGCACGTACCCGTCGGCGGTCCAGGCCGCGCTGCGCCTGACCGACTCGCCTCTGCGGCAGCTGCCCGACATGATCGCCGCGCGTGGCGCGCAGGTGGTGTGCATCGACGCCAAGACCTCGCTGGGCAGTTCGGACTCCCACCGTTTCTCCGTCTCCCGCAAGAGCCTGCTGGCAGGCCTGCAGTTCACGGCCATCGGGGTGTCCGTCCCGCTGTACTACGTCTTCGGCGACCTGAGGGTCCTGACCCCGGCGGAGGTGGCGTCCTACAGCGGCTACGGGCATCAGCACCCCGGCGGCTCCTACTGCCTGGTGAGTACCCGTCAGGCTCATCGTTTCGATGACGTCTTCGGTGCCGACGGCGGTCTGCGACAGGCGGGCTGACGGCGTCGGATCACCGGCGCCTCGATCGGGTGCGGGCCTCGCGCAGACCCTTTGGTCACTGCGCATCTGCACAGTTCAGAGCGATGACAGGGACTGAAGTGACTGAAGTCGGGGATTGGGTCCACGTGGCCTGCGGCCGGCTGTACCCGGCCCGTTGTACCCGGCGGGCCGGTGCGCCTCGGCTGACCCCGGCGGTGATCACCAGCGGTCTGGGGCCCGGGCCCGGAGCCCGAGTGTGTCGAGGACGCGCTCGCGGCGCTGCGCCGCCAGTGTCTTCGCGTGGGCTCGGGAGATCCGGGAGGCCAGGGCGCCGTCTGGCGTTACCGCCGCCTGCCCACGGGGCGGACCGGTCGGTGGTGTTGTTCGGCGAGGTGGTCGAGGGTGATCGCGTCGAGGGAGGTCTTGGTGATTTTCTCGGTGCCGTCGAGGATCGCGGTGATCGCGGCCTGGCGGATGAGGCGGGAGAGGCTGCCGATGCGGCCGGCGGTGCGCTGGTGGAGGTAGGGGGCCAGGCGCCGTAGGGATCCGGGGCGGTGGGCGGTGAGGTCGAGGGCGTTCTCGAACGCGGCCACGGTGGAACGGAACGGTGTCTGGTGGCCGATACGGGCGGCCAGGGGGTCGCAGTTGATCAGCGAGGTACGCCCGGCCAGCTGCGCGCCGCGCACACCGGAGAACAGCGGGGTGTCGGCGACGTCGATGCCAGCGTAGACGAACGTCGTGGGCAGGCGTTCGGTGAGGTCTTTGAGGAAGTCGGCGGCTTCCGAGCCGTTGGTGGTGCGGGGGTTGAGGCGGTGGATCTCGTCCACGAGGACCAGGCGCACCCCGACGCTGGTGTACATGCTGCAGACGGTGGCGGTGAGCAGGGCCTGGGTCATGCGGGGTGTGACGGGCAGGCCGATGAAGCGGGCGAACTCGGCGGCCTGGGTCTTGGCGCTGGCGCCGGGTGGGACCAGCACGTAGGCGACCGAGGTGCGCCCGGGCACGGGCCGCGTACGGGCTGGGTGTGCAGGTCGAAGGCGCGTCCGACCTCGAGTAGCGCGGTGCTCTTGCCGGTGGTGGGCGGCCCGGTGACGATCACTCCGGGCCGGGCGGTGCCCTCCTGGTGGCGCCCGAGCAGGGTCAGGGAGCGCACGGTCGTGGTGATCTGCTCGAGGACGGGGGTGCGCACGACGACGAACCGGGAGTGGTAGGCCAGGCGTTGGGCCGGGCTGCGCCTGGGTGCGTCGGGCGTGGGCGGTGCGGGTCGTTTGCGGTCGACGAAGCGCCGCCATTCCTCCCAGGTGGTGGGCGTTGCGGTCCCGGCGTGGTCCGCGGGCTGGCGGGTGGTCGGGGTCACCACTGCTGCGCCTCCTCGGCCGCGTCGAATAGCCCGAAGCCGGCGTCCCCGGCATCCCCGGCATCCGCGTCGTCCAGGTCGTCCTCGTCGTCCCAGCCGGGACCGGCGTCGTCGAGGCCGTCCTCGTCGTCCTCACCGCCCGGAGCCGGACTTCCTGGGGGTGGCACCGGCGTGGGCCACGGTGCGGCGGCGTCGAACAGCGCCGCGGGGGCCTCGTCTTCCCCGGTCGCCATCCCGACCCGTGCGACGCCGGCCCGCCGTGGCCCTGGAACGGCGTGCCCGCGATCGTCCGGATGCTGCCCGGGGCCGGCGTTTCCCGCAGCGGCGGTCCGCTTCTGCTGCCTCGTCCTCCCGCGCCCGGTGGCCTGTCCGCCTGGGTCCTCCACGGTGCCGGGTCCGGTGGGCCTGTCGGTGTCGTGGGAGAGGGCGGCGGGTGCGTGGCGGGTGATCAGGGCGTGTTCGCGGGGGTGGGCGGTGCCGTTTCGGGCACGGCGCAGGAGGTCGTCGAGGGCCTGGGCGAGGTCGGCTTCGCGCCGGTCGCGCTCCCCGCGCTGGGCGACGGTGTCCTTGAGGTGCTGCCACAGCTGGTCGCCGAAGGGCTGGTGGACGTGGTCGGCGTGGATCCACGGGATGGGCGTGAAGCCGCCGTCACCGAGGCGGACCCAGATCCGGCGCGCGTCGTGGGGGTTGTGGTGGACCTCCCACCAGCCCTGCTGCGCCGTGGTGCCGGAGGGCTGGCCGCGGTAATCGTTGAGCACCGGGTGGTCGTAGGTGCGGTGGTCGAGGCGGATGCCACGCTCGGTGATGGGCTTCCACACCACGGGCAGCAAGTTCGATGTAGTCGTCGCCAGCCAGGGGGAGCGGCACGTGCCCGGTGGCGCCGAGCATGGCGCCCCACATCTCGTTCGGGGTCAGGGCGGTGGCGGGCATCGAGGGGTGGCGCAGTCCCTCGGTGGGGCGGTTCTGCCACTCCAGCGCGATCCACTGCTGGAGCATGTCGTCGAGCTCCGCCAGCGTCCACAACCGTTCGCCGGCGATGGTCCGCCGCACCCGCACCGGGTCGTTGCCGGTGTAGGTGTTGAGGTGCTGGCTGAACATCGACTTGATCGACTCGAACGTGCGCTCCACGATCGCCTTGTCCTCGGGTGTGCGCCGCCTCGCCGGCCGCACGGAGATGCCCAGGTAGGCGCAGGCGTCGAAGAACGTCCGCCCGGCGAACACGGTGCCGTGGTCGATCACGATCAGATCCGGGATGATCACCGGCCGGGCCGCGGCCCGCGCGAACCGCGGATCGACGGCAACGAGCTCATCGAACGGCAGATCGGAGCCACTGGCGTGCACGGCCGTATCGAACCCGGGCCGCATCGGAACCGGAACCTGGGACTGCGCCAGCAGCTCGCAGGCGTCCACCGCCTTCGTCGTCCGCCCCCTGGCCCGCTGCCCCGACACCAGGCCGCCCTGCCCAGCTGCCCGGCCCTTGCGCCGACGAGCCTGCTTGGGCCGCACGACCGCGGCGATGATGCTGCGGGTCGCCACACACACCGCGGCAGTGAGCTCCACCCGCGCGGGCATGCCGTCGTCACCCAGCACCCACACATCCAGATCGGTCGAATCGATCTGCACCAGCTCACCCGGCATCGTCGCCGACGTCACCGAAAACGGCGGAACCGCCCCGCCCGTCCACCGCCCGTGGGCCGCCCCCAGATCCCGCGCCTCCACACCGAGGCGCTTCAGCAGCTTGTACAGGGTCGGCTCGGCGGGGACCTTCACCCCCTGCCCGTGCGCGGCGCGCACCGCCCGCCCGAGCTGCTTGAACAGCCGGCGCGCGTCACACGGCGCGTCTGTGCGCCGCTGCTGCCGATCCACCAGGAGCAGCAACTGGTCCACCACCCGCTGATCGGTCAGCCCCAGCTCCTTCTTACTGATCGTTTCAGAATGACTTTCGAAGGCGTCGGAGGCAGATGATGCTGCAGGCGAGGTCGAGTAGTCCCTGGTGGAGATCGGCGCGTCGCTCG